>NZ_JABEMA010000316.1 GCF_013004605.1 Pseudokineococcus marinus | reverse complement strand
GCGTGCGCACCTCGCGACGGCGGACGGACCGGTCGCCGCCGCGACCCGCACGCTGGCCGGCCGTCGCGCCGGGGTCGAGGGCGCGCTCGTCACCGGCGACTGGGTGGTGTGGGCGCGCGACGCCGACGAGGGGCCCGCCGTCCTCGCGCGGCTCGCGCCCGCGACGGCGCTCGTGCGCCGCGTGGCCCAGGACGACCTGTCGCAGCAGCAGGAGCTGGCCACGTGGGTGGACGTCGTCGCCGTCGTCGTGCCCCTCGACGTCCCCGTCTCCGCCGGCCGGCTCGAGCGGACGCTGGCCGTGGCGTGGGAGTCGGGCGCGCGGCCCCTCGTCGTCGCGACGAAGGCGGACGTCGTCGCCGACACCGGTGCCGAGCGCGAGCTGCTCGAGCGCTCCGCGGCGGGGGCCGAGGTGCTGCTCACCTCGACGGCGACGGGCGCGGGCCTGGAGGAGCTCCGCGCCGCCGTCGGCGCGGGGACGCTCGCGCTGCTCGGGCCGTCCGGCGCGGGGAAGTCCTCGCTCGTCAACGCGCTCGTGGGCGAGGAGGTGCAGGCGGTCGGGGCCGTGCGCGGGGCCGATGGCCGCGGGCGCCACACGACGACGGCGCGCGAGCTCGTGCCCCTGCCCGGCGGCGGCGTCCTGCTCGACACCCCGGGCGTGCGGGGCCTCGGCCTGTGGGAGACGGCGGACGGCGTCGACCGCGCCTTCGAGGACGTCACGGCGCTCGCGGCACGGTGCCGCTTCGCCGACTGCTCGCACTCCGTGGAACCGGGCTGCGCCGTCACCGCGGCGCTCGAGAGCGGCGAGCTGCCCGAGCGGCGCTGGCGCAGCCACCAGAAGCTGCAGCGGGAGGCGGCCGCGCTCGCCGTCCGCCACGACGAGCGGCTGCGCCGGGAGCAGGCGCGGGCGCTACAGAGACGCGTGCGCCTGACCGCCGGCCCGACGCGCCACCGCTGACGGCGAACAGGCGACGACTCGCCCTGGAGGCGCCCCTCTTGAGGGCGAACGGGCGACGACTCGCCCCGTGCAGCCGGTCGGGTCCGGGGACGCACGCGGGGGCGGGACGGACCTGCGTCCGTCCCGCCCCCGGCGGTGTCCCTGCGGGCTGCGGCTCAGGGGAGCTGCAGCACCTGCCCGACGTAGATCGCGTTCGGGTTGGAGACCGTGGAGCGGTTGGCGTCGTAGAGCGCCTGCCACGTGGTGCCGTTGGCCGCCGCGATGCGCGAGAGCGTGTCGCCGCTGCGCACCGTGTAGGTGCCACCGGACGGCGCCGGCGTCTGGCCGCCGCCACCGCCGCCGCCGGGCACGCGGAGCACCTGACCCACGTAGATGGCGTTGGGGTTGGAGACGCGGTCGCGGTTGGCGTCGTAGAGCGCCCGCCAGCTGGTGCCGAAGCGGGCGGCGATGGAGCCCAGGGTGTCACCGCTGCGGACCGTGTAGGTCGCACCGGACGGCGCCGGGTCGGACGGCGGCGGGGGCGTGGGGGCCACCGAGCCGCCGGGGGGCGTGGGCGAGCCGGCCTTCTCGGCCTCGCCGTAGCCGAGCTTGCGCGTGCAGGCGGGCCAGGCGCCCCAGCCCTGCACGTCGAGGACCTTCTCGGCGATGGCGAGCTGCTCCTCGCGCGTGGCCAGGTCGGCCCGGGGGGCGTACTGCTGGCCGCCGAAGCCGACCCAGGTCGGCTGGTAGAACTGCACGCCGCCGTAGTAGCCGTTGCCGGTGTTGATGTCCCACCGGCCGCTGCTCTCGCACTGGGCCAGGCGGTCCCAGACGGCGTCGGTCGCGGCCGAGGCGGAGGACGCCGTCGTCAGGCCGACGAGGGGCGCGGCCACCAGGGCGGCCACCGCACCGAGCCCCACGGGGCGGCGGACGCGGCGGGTGCTCGTCGTCGTGGTCTGTCGCGAGCTGCGGATGTCGAGACCTCTCGCGCGCACGCCGTCGGCACAGCCGTCTCCGCCCCGCGCAGGGTGTGGGGGACGACCGCCGGG
Organism: Pseudokineococcus marinus; assembly: GCF_013004605.1. Taxonomy (GTDB): domain Bacteria; phylum Actinomycetota; class Actinomycetes; order Actinomycetales; family Quadrisphaeraceae; genus Pseudokineococcus; species Pseudokineococcus marinus. The sequence goes on along the minus strand of NZ_JABEMA010000316.1, from coordinate 1,449 downwards.
CGGAGAGGGCGCGAGCGGCCGCGCTGGTTCGGTGCGCCGCAGCAGGGCGGCGCGTCCGCCGGGGCGCGGATGCGCGCCGGTGCGCCGGGCGACGTCGCCGCCTCCGGTGCCAGGACGCGCGCGACGCTAGGTGACATCACGGGACGATGACAACCCGAGCGGGTGAATCGGCGCGGATCCGCGGGTGGGTGAGAAGGGCTGAGCGGCAGCCTCTGTCGAACCACACGGGTGTCATTCGCGAGCGGTGAGGAGCGGCGGGGGCGCCGGCGCCCGGTGGTGCTCAGCGAAGAGTGGTCACTCGCGGTGATGCTCGAGACGCTCCGCGCCGGCGCCACGGACCGCGGGCCGTCACCGGGCGGTCGAGCGTCCCCTCGCCTGCTCGAGGGGGCGCCTCAGAGGTCGACGCGCAGCACCTGCCCCGTCGGCCCGAGCGCCTGCGTCGTCACCCACAGGTCGCCGCCGGCCAGCTCGACCGCCGCCGGCAGTTCCGCCTCGAGCACGGTGGTCGGGGCGTCGGCTCCCGGCGCCAGCGCCACGACGCGCCCGCCGAACAGCTCGGTGGCGTACACCGTGCCGTCGTCGCCCACGGCCACGCCGGTGGCGGCGAGCAGCCCGTCGAGCACGGTCGTCACCGCGCCCGTCCGCGGGTCGACGCGCACGACCGAGCCGCGCGCCCCGAGGCTCGGGTCCTCCGGCCCGCCCGGCAGCAGGCTGGCGTAGAGGGCGCCGTCCGGCCCCGTCTCGACGTCGGTCGGGACGGGTTCGAACCAGTAGGTCTGCCCGACGACGCAGTCGGGCAGCCCGTTCTGCGCGGCCACGTCGGCGGTGAGGACGGCCGGCTGCGCCGGCAGGACGGCGACGACGTCGACGCGCCCCCGCACGTCGACGGACAGCAGGGCGTTGCCGCCGGCGTCGGCCACCGCCGTGCGCCCGCCGCGCATCCGCGCCGTCGCGTAGGGGTGGCTGTAGACCTCCCCGGTGTAGCGGCCGGGGAAGCCCTCGGGGAGCTGGTCGAGGCAGCTCTGCGCCGTGTCCCGGAGGCCGTAGACGGTGCCGCCGTCGGGGTTCGCGCCGCGCTCGTGCGCCGCGAGGTCGGCGACGACCTGGACGCGCCCGCGCCGGTCGACGCGCTCGAGGTTCGCGACGGCGTCCGGTCCCTCGCCGAGGGAGTGCGTGTAGAGGACGCCGGCGGCCGAGGGCGCCGAGACGCCGGCCACCTCCTCGCCGGGCAGCGCGACGAGGTCGGTGCGCCCACCGGTCCGGTCGAGGCGGGTGAGGAGCCCGGCGAAGGACTGCGCGACGACGACGTCGCCCCGCGGCGTGGCGTCCAGGGACAGCGGCCCGACGAGCCCGTCGGCGACGACGGTCACGTCGGGCGGCTCCGCCGCGGTCACGTCGGGCGGCTCCGCCGCGGTGGCGGCGGCGGGCGCTCCGGCGAGCGCGAGGCCG
>NZ_JABEMA010000315.1 GCF_013004605.1 Pseudokineococcus marinus | reverse complement strand
GTCGGGTACACGAAGTCGACCGTCAGGTCGCTCTGGCCGGCCTCGGCGAGCAGCTCGCGCGCCCGGTCCTGGTCGTAGTCGTAGGTCTCGACGTCGTCGGAGTACCCCGTGACGATGTCCGGCATGACCTGCTCGTCCGCGTCGCCCGTCGCCGACTGGCCGACCAGCTGACCCGCGGCGTTGGTGATGTAGAGGTCGAGGTCGTCGGCCCCCTCGCCCGCGGTGAGGTCGGCGCGCCCGAGGGTCGTGCCGGCCGGGATGTCGATCGGGTAGATGTCCGTCGACGCGTTGGTCACGCCCGGGGTGATCGGGCTGCCGGAGACGACGTCCCCGGTGACGCGCTGGCCGGGCACGAAGCCGTTGACCGTGACGTCGATGGCGTCCGAGCTGCCGGGGGTCACGCGGTAGGTGATGCCGCCGTCGGCGACGTCACCCGTGACCTCGAGCGGCGCGGCAACGACGACCGGGCGGGCGACGACGGGGGAGCGCACGGACAGGCCGCGGCCCTCCCACGTGAGCGAGCCCTGCGCGTACTGCCCGAGCGGGGCGCTCGTGCGGGTCATCTGCACCTTGAAGGTGCGGCTCTGGCCGGGGGCCGTGAAGTTGAGCACCCGCGGCGTCACCTTGACGTCCATGCCCGGCACGTCGGCCACGGCCCGGTAGAGGCCCGGGGTGGTCGCCGTGACGGTGCGGGTCACCGTCTGCGTGCCGGCGAGCGCGCCGATCGCGATGGACGGCTGGTTGAGGTTCGACGCGTCGTCGATCGGGTCGACGCCGGGGATGCCGAAGTCGACCTCCTCGGTGCGCTCGAGGAAGGACAGCCACTCGTCGACGTCGGACTCGTAGACGAGGCCCGGCTCGAGGAAGCGGGTCGGGTCGACGTGGCCCGCGCCGCCGTTGAAGTGGTCCGTGTCCGGCGTGCCGTCCTCCTCGAGGAGGTCGTACGCCGTCGTCATCATCGCCGACTTGACCGCCGTGGGGCTCCAGTCGGGGTGGACGCCGAGGAGGAGCGCGCCCAGGCCGGCGACGTGCGGGCTCGACATCGAGGTGCCCGAGAGGAAGTTGAAGTCGCGTCCGCCGTTGGGGCCGGGGGCGACCGCCGCGAGGACGCTGACGCCCGGCGCGGAGATGTCGGGCTTGAGCAGGTCGCCGTCGTGCGCCGCGGCGGGGCCGCGGCTGGAGAACCCGGCGATGACCGGGGCCGGCTCCGGCGCGGCGCCCGTCTGGTCGCCCGCGAGGATCGCCAGGGTCGGCTCGGCCGCGCTGGTCACGTACTCCTTGATCGCCGCGCCGGCGACCTCGTCGACGTGGACGGTCGGCACGTAGTGCACGTCGGCGTCGACGCTCGAGGGCGCGGTGTTGGTGAGCACCATGCCGACGCCGCCGGCCTGCTCGACGGCGAGGGACTTGTCGGTGCGGGCGATGGTGCCGCGGTCGCAGACGACGACCGTGCCCTCGACCTGCGCCGGGTCGAGCGAGCCGGGGTAGCACAGGCGCGCCCGGTCGACGGCCACGCCGGCGGCGGCCACCTCGGAGGAGAGGACGGCGGGAGCGCCCTCGGGCAGCGGCGCGGTGACCGAGGAGCCGCGGTAGAGCTCGCCGTCACCGGTCTCGACCGTGCCGTAGAAGTAGTGGTGCGTGCTCGCGGCCACCGTCGTCAGCCAGGGGCTGTTGTGGGCGACCGTCGAGGCGCCGGGGCCGGAGTTGCCGGCCGAGGCGGCGACGAAGACGCCGGCCGACGCCGCGGAGAGGAAGGCGATCTCCACCGCGCCGATGGAGCTCGTCGTCGAGCCGGAGATCGAGTAGTTGAGGACGTCGACGCCGTCGAGGACCGCCTGGTTGATGGCGGCGACGGAGTCGGAGGTGTAGCAGCCGCCCGTGTCGGGGTCGACGTCCTCGAAGCAGACCTTGTACGTGGCGAGCTTGGCGCCGGGCGCCATGCCCGAGCCCTGCCCGAAGTCGCGCCCGTCGACCACCATCTCGACGCCGCCGTTGCCGACCGCCGTGCCGGCGGTGTGGGTGCCGTGGCCGTCGCCGTCGCGCGGGGAGATCGTCTCGAACTCGGAGTAGTCGGCCGGCGGGACGTTGGCCACGAACCCGTCGGCGAAGTAGCGCGCCGAGACGAGCTTGTCGTTGCAGAGGTCGGCGCCGAAGGACGGCCCCGTCTCGCACTCGCCCTCGAAGACCTCGCCGTCCGCCTTGACGACGCCGATGTTGCCCGCGGCCGTGCGGAAGGTGCTGCCGACCCCGCCCGGCTCGGTCGCCGTCACCGGCTCGCCCGCGAAGGAGGGGTTCTCCGGGGTGATGCCGGAGTCGATGACGCCGACGACGACGCCCTCGCCCGTGGCGTCCGGGCCGCCGAGCTGGGCCCAGACGCCGTCCTCGCCGGTCAGGCCGAGGAAGGCCGGGCTGTCCACGGTGTCGAGGTCGAGCGCGACGTCGCGCTCGACGCTGACGACGCCGCGCGTGGCGGCCAGGGCCGTGGCCTGCTCCGCCGTGAGCTCCGCCGAGAAGCCGTTGACCGCCGCCGTGTACTGGTACTCCGGCTCGGCGTCGACGGCGTCGGCGACGTCCTCCTGCTGGCGCTCGAGGAAGCGCTGGTACCGCTGGACCTCGCGGCTGCCGGCGTCGAGCTTCTCCCCCTCCTCCGGCGCGGTGGCGGCGAGGCCGGCGACGCCGCCCTCGTAGGTGGCGGCCGGCTCCTGGGCCAGCGTGACGACGTAGCGGCCGTCGGTGAAGTCGGTCGCGGCGGCGGCGTCGCCCACGGGCGCGACGGGCGAGGCGACGGCGGGGCCGACGCTGCCGACGGTGGCGACGACCAGGCCGAGGCCGGTCAGCACCGCGGCGGCGCGGCGGGAGCGCGCGCCGGGGGAGGGGCGAGGGTGCACGGGGGGAGCCTCCTGGTGGGAGCGGTCCGGCCGGGGCCGGTCGGGACGCCGGCGCAGGCCAGCACGGCGGGTGACCGCGCGGTCGCGCTGCGTCACCCGTCCGGACGTAGGGGACCCCACCTCTCGGCGTCCGTCAAGGGTGCTGGCAGGTTCTCCTCAGCCGCGCTGCGCGCCCGGCAGTGACGGTGCGTCAGATCGCCCGCCCGTCGTGAGGGCCCTCGTCCGGATCGTCGCCCGGGCACTTCCGGTCGGCCTCGGCGTCCTCCGTAGGGTGGCGCCGGTGCGCGCAGCGACTCCGGAGCCCTCCGCGGGCCGGCGCCGGGGCGAGGGTCCCGTCGTCGGCTTCGACCTCGACCAGACGCTCGTCGACTCCGGTCCGCGCATCAGCTCGTGCCTGCGCGCCGCCCTCGGCGAGGTCGGCCTCCCCTTCGACGCGGCCGCCGCCGAGGCCGCGCGCGGCCTCCCGCTGTCGGGGACGCTCGCCGCACTCGTGCCGCCCGGGCGGGCCACCCCGGCGCTGCTCGAGGACCTCGCCGCGCGCTACCGCGCGCAGGAC
>NZ_JABEMA010000314.1 GCF_013004605.1 Pseudokineococcus marinus | reverse complement strand
CTGAGCCACCGCCCCTCGCGCCCCGTCGTGGGGCGCGCGCGCCCCGGCGGCGCGCCCGTCCGGCCCCCGGCCGCGGCGCTCGCCGTCGACCTCCTCGCCGTCCTCGTCTTCGCGGGCGTCGGCCGGGCCAGCCACGTCGAGGGCACGGGCCTGCTGCAGGTCGCCGGGACGGCGCTGCCCTTCTGGGTGGGCGTCCTGCTGGCGTGGGCGCTGCCGCGCGTGCACCGCGACCCCACCCGCGTCGTGCCCGCCGGCGTCCTCGTGGTCGCGGGCGCCGTCGTCGTCGGCGTCGTCCTCCGGCTGCTCACGGGCCAGGGCGCCGCCCCGTCCTTCGTCGTCGTGACGGTCGTCGTCCTCGCCCTGCTCCTGCTCGGCTGGCGCCCCCTCGCCTCCTGGTCGGCCCGCCGCGCCGCCCGCTGACGCGCACGGCCCCCGCCCGTGCGGGCGGGGGCCGTGCGGTGGTGCGCCTCGCGCGCGGTGGCCGCCGGCGCTACAGGTACTGCCCCGGGCTCGCCACCGTGTCGATCGAGCGGCCGGCCTCGGAGCCCTTCTTGCCCTGCACGATGGTGCGGATGTAGACGATCCGCTCGCCCTTCTTCCCCGAGATGCGCGCCCAGTCGTCGGGGTTGGTCGTGTTCGGCAGGTCCTCGTTCTCCTTGAACTCCTCCACGCACGCCACGAGCAGGTGGTCGACCCGCAGGCCCTTGGCGCCGGTCGTGAGGAAGTCCTTGATCGCCATCTTCTTGGCGCGGTCGACGATGTTCTGGACCATCGCGCCGGAGTTGAAGTCCTTGAAGTAGAGGACCTCCTTGTCGCCGCCCGCGTAGGTGACCTCGAGGAACTGGTTCTCCTCGGTCTCGGAGTACATCCGCTCCACCGTCGCGCGGATCATCCCCTCCACGCAGGCCTCGCGGTCGCCGTCGTGGTGGGCGAGGTCCTGCGGGTGCAGCGGCAGGTCGGCGGTGAGGTACTTCGCGAAGATGTCGCGCGCGCCCTCGGCGTCGGGGCGCTCGATCTTGATCTTCACGTCGAGGCGCCCGGGACGCAGGATCGCCGGGTCGATCATGTCCTCGCGGTTGGAGGCGCCGATGACGATGACGTCGTCCAAGCGCTCGACGCCGTCGATCTCGGCGAGCAGCTGGGGCACGATCGTCGTCTCGACGTCGGAGCTCACGCCCGAGCCGCGCGTGCGGAAGAGCGACTCCATCTCGTCGAAGAAGACGACGACGGGGTGGCCCTCGCTCGCCTTGTCCCGCGCTCGGCTGAAGATCATGCGGATGTGCCGCTCGGTCTCCCCGACGTACTTGTTGAGCAGCTCGGGCCCCTTGACGTTGAGGAAGTAGCTGCGGGTGTCCTCGCGCCCGTCCCTCTCGGCCGACTGGCGGGCCAGCGACCGCGCGACCGCCTTGGCGATGAGGGTCTTGCCGCACCCGGGCGGGCCGTAGAGCAGGACGCCCTTGGGCGGCTTGAGCCCGTGCTCGCGGAAGAGCTCGGGGTGGCGGAACGGGAGCTCGACGGCGTCGCGGATGGTCTCGATCTGCGAGGACAGGCCACCGATGTCGGAGTACTCGACGTCGGGCACCTCCTCGAGCACGAGGTCCTCGACCTCGGCCTTCGGGACGACCTCGTGCACGTAGCCCGAGCGGGGCTCGAGCGTCAGCGCGTCCCCCGCCTTGAGGTGCGTGCCCACGAGCGGCCCCGCGAGGCGCACGACCCGCTCCTCGTCGCCGTGGACGACGACGAGCGCGCGGTCGTCGGCCAGCGCCTCCTTGAAGGTGACGACCTCGCCGGTGCGCTCGAAGCCGCGCACGGCGACGACGTTCATGGCCTCGTTGAGCTCGACCTCCTGGCCCGGCGCCAGGGCGTCCGCGTCGAGCGCCGCGCTGAGGGCCACGCGCATCTTGCGGCCCTGCTGGACGACGTCGACCACGCCCTCCCCCGACGGTCCGAGGTAGGTGGCGTACCCGCTGGGCGGCTGCGCCAGCCGCTCGACCTCCCCGCGCAGGGAGACGAGCTGGTCGCGGGCGTCCGCGAGGGTCCGCGCGAGGCGGTCGTTGCGGGCCACGAGCTCGCCCACCTGGTCCTGCAGGGCGGCGACGCGCGACGCGCTCGCCGCGCCCCACGTGCGCCCGGGCGGCTGCTCCCCGCGGGCGTCCCGCCCCGGGTCCGGCTGGTCGTCCCGGCTGGTGCCTGAGTGGCTGTCCACGCGCGCCTCCTCGAGTCCGTGCACGACGGTAACCCGGGCACCCGGCGGGAGCGGCGGCGCCCGGGCCGGTCCGGGCCCGCCGCACCTGCCGTCTCAGTCCTCGGCGTCGACCTCGCGGTCGTCCTCGCGGTCGTCCCCGGTGAGGGCCGGGCCCTCCCCCTCCGCCGCGTCCCGCTCCTCCTGGAAGGCGCGGCGGGCGGTGACGTCCCGACGGACGCGGCGCACCTTCTTCGCCGAGACGGCGCGCTCGCCGAGCGCCTCGGGCGACCAGTCCTCCTCGGCGCCCCAGGCGGTGCTCGCGCCGGTGTCCGGCTCCTCGGCCGCCTCCCTGTCGACCGCCGGGTCGTCCCGCGGGCCGCCGGCGGGGCGCGAGCCGGGTGTCGCGGCGGCGGTGCCCTTGGCGGGCCGCCGGCGCCTCAGCGGCGCGGTGACGCCCTCGGCCATGCGGCGGGACGTGAGGAGGAAGCCCGTGTGGCCGACCATGCGGTGCTGCGGGCGCACCGCGAGCCCCTCGAGGTGCCAGCCCCGCACCATGGACTCCCACGCCTGCGGCTCGGTCCACCGGCCGTCGCCGCGCAGGTCCTCCGCCGTCCTCGAGAGCTGGGTGGCCGTCGCGACGTAGCAGATGAGCACCCCGCCGGGGGCGAGCGCCGTCGCCACGGCGTCGAGGCACTCCCAGGGCGCGAGCATGTCGAGGACGACCCGGTCGACCGTCCCCGGCTCCTCCGCGGCGCCGAGCTCCTCGGCGAGGTCGCCCACCGAGACCGTCCACGCCGGGTGCGGGCCGCCGAAGAAGCCCTCCACGTTCGCGCGCGCGATGTCGGCGAAGTCCTCGCGCCGCTCGAAGGAGTGCAGGTGCCCCTCGTCGCCGACGGCGCGCAGCAGCGACATGCTCAGCGCCCCCGAGCCGACGCCGGCCTCCACGACCCGGGCGCCCGGGAAGACGTCGGCCATCGCCACGACCTGGCCCGCGTCCTTGGGGTAGACGACCGCGGCCCCCCGCGGCATCGACAGGACGTGGTCGGCGAGCAGCGGGCGCAGGGCGAGGTACTCCACCCCCGCGGTGCTCGTGACGACGACGCCCTCCGGCCCGCCGATGAGGTCGTCGTGCGCGAGGTGCCCGCGGTGGGTGTGGAAGTCGCGGCCCGCGCCGAGCGTGATGGTGTGCAGGCGGCCCCGCGGGTCGGTGAGCTGGACGCGCTCGCCCTCGCGCAGCGGCCCGCGGCGGGCGGCCGCGCCCGTCGGGCCGCTCACGACCGGCCCC
>NZ_JABEMA010000313.1 GCF_013004605.1 Pseudokineococcus marinus | reverse complement strand
GGGGCGGCCGCCCCCGCCGCTCGGCGGTGAGGAGGGGCGGCCCGGCTCCGGCGGCCCGGACCTAGCATGGGGCGCCCGCGCCGGGACCCCCGGCGCCGTCGTGCCAGGAGGAGACCGTGCCGTCCGGGACCACCCCGCCCCCCGCCCAGCCCGACCCGTCGCCGGCAGGACCGGGTCCTGCTCAGGGCGCCGGTGACGGCGGCCCCGTCGGGCGGGTCCGGCCGATCGTCCTCGACGGCGACCCCGTGCTCCACCGCCCCTGCGCCCCCGTCACCGCCTTCGACGCGGACCTGGCGCAGCTCGAGGCCGACATGGTCGTGAGCATGCACGCGGCCGACGGCGTCGGGCTCGCCGCCAACCAGATCGGCGTCGACGCCCGGGTCTTCGTCATGGACTGCCCCGACGCGGCCGGCGAGCGCGTCGTCGCGACGGTGGTGAACCCCGTCCTGCGCCTGCCCGGCGTCTTCGCGCGGCGCGCGACGGACGACGAGGGCTGCCTGTCCGTGCCCGGCGAGGTCGCCGCCGTCGAGCGCGTGACCTCCGCCGTCGTCACCGGCGTCGACGTCCGCGGCGAGCCGGTGCGCGTGTCCGCCTCCGGCCTCGCGGCGGTGTGCCTGCAGCACGAGGTGGACCACCTCGACGGGCTGCTCTACGTCGACCGCCTCGACGCCGACGAGCGCGCCGAGGTGCTGCGCGCCGCGGGGCTCGCGCCGCGCTGACGCGGCGCCGGGCCGGCGCGAGGTCGCACGGCCCGGGGCCGGGCGAGGTGGACCGGCGGGGTGCGACCGCAGGGGTGTGACGGGGGTCACCTCCGGGATGCGCCAGGATGGCGCCGACCGGCACGAGCACGGACGGCGAGAGGTGACCCGGCATGGCGAGCAGCGACGCGGACATCGACTTCGAGGTCCGGACCCTCGGGCCCCGGACGGTCCCGTCCCCCCTCGCGCCCCTCCTGGAGCGGCGTCGCACGAGCCACCACGCGGTGGAGGAGGGCGACCGCATCCTCTTCGACGACACGCGCTCGTCCTCCGAGCGCCGCGGCGAGGGCGAGCTCCCGAGCCTCGAGGCCGCGGGCCCCCGCCGGAAGATCTTCTTCGACCCGTCCAAGACGCGGGTCGGCATCGTCACCTGCGGCGGCCTGTGCCCGGGCATCAACAACGTCATCCGCGCGCTCGTCTCGGAGCTCACGACCCACTACGGGGTGCGGCGCATCCACGGCTTCCGCAACGGCTACCAGGGGTTCATCCCCGAGTACGGCCACGACGTCGTGGACCTGACGGTGGAGTCGGTCGACGGCATCGCCGCGCTCGGCGGCACCATCCTCGGCAGCTCGCGCGGCGAGCAGGACATCGGCCAGGTCGTCGACTGCCTCGAGCGGATGGGCATCAGCATCCTCTTCGTGATCGGCGGCGACGGCTCGATGCGCGGCGCCCAGCGCATCGCGGAGGAGATCGGCCGCCGCGACCGCCCCATCGGCGTCGTGGGCGTGCCGAAGACCATCGACAACGACATCCCCTTCCTCGACCAGAGCTTCGGCTTCCAGACGGCGTTCTCCGAGGCGACGCGCTCCATCCGCAGCGCCAAGGTCGAGGCGCGCTCGGCGCCCGGCGGCGTGAGCGTCGTCAAGCTCATGGGCCGGCACTCGGGCTTCATCGCCTGCTACGCGGCCCTCGCCCAGAACGACGCCGACTTCGTCCTCATCCCCGAGGTGCCCTTCGCCTTCGACGGGCCGGGGGGCTTCCTCGAGGTGCTGCGCGCGAAGGTGCGCTCGCAGGGCCACGCCCTCGTCGTGGCGGCGGAGGGCGCCGGGCAGGAGCTCTTCACCGAGGCCGAGGCCGAGGGCGGGCTCGTCGACGCCAGCGGCAACAAGCGGCTCCAGGACGTCGGCCGGCTGCTGCGCCAGCGCATCACGGCGGACTTCGCCGCCCACGGCATGGAGCTCAACCTCCGGTACATCGACCCGAGCTACGTCATCCGCAGCGTCCCCGCCAACCCCTACGACAGCGTCTACTGCACGCGTCTCGCGCACGCGGCCGTGCACGCGGCCATGGCCGGGCGCACGAACATGGTCGTCGGGCGGTGGCGGCGGCGCTTCGTCCACATCCCCATCCAGCTCGCCGTCAGCACGCGCAACCGCGTGGACCCGAACGGCGACCTGTGGTGGTCCGTCCTCGAGGCCACCGGGCAGCCGGCGTCGCTGGGCGAGGGCGCCGAGGCCATCGAGGTGCCGGCCTTCGGCGGGCAGTAGCTGCTCTGCCGCCGCCCCGTCCGGTCGCCCGCGGCGCGGGTGGCGGGGGCGGGGTGGGACGGCGACGCTGGTCCCAGCGGGTCGGTCGCGGCCCCGCACGACGGACGGAGCGCCCGCGGGCGCGGACAGGAGCGATCTCGTGGCGCTGAACATCGGTCGGCTCGTCGGGAAGGCGCGCAGCTACGCGTCGCAGAACCCCGACAAGGTGTCCTCGGGCCTGGACCGGGCGGGCGACGCCGTCAACCGGCGCACCGGCGGCAAGCACTCCTCCACGGTGACGAAGGCCAAGGACGCCCTGGGGAAGGCGCTGGGCACGAGCGGTCACGGCGGCTCGCGGGGCGGGTCCGCCGGCGCAGGCCCCCGCGACCCCCGGTAGCCACCGGCGGGCGGAGCGGCGGCCGTGCGGTCGTCACCGCATCGTTGCGCGACGACCGCGCCGCGCCCGCGCGCGGTGCCCGAGCATGGGGGCGTGCAGCCCGCAGCCCACCACGTCCTCCTGCTCGGCGGGACGACGGTGGCCCAGGCGCTCGCCGTGGACCTCGTCGACGCGCCCGGGGTCCGGGTCACCAGCTCGCTGCCCGTCGACCGCCACGTGCCCGTCCCGCCGCCCGGTGAGGTCCACCGCGGCGGCTTCGGCGGCCCCGAGGGCCTCGCCGCCTGGTTGCGCGAGCACGACGTGCGGGCCGTCGTCGACGCGACGTCGCCCTTCTCGGCCCGCATCACGAGCACCGCGGTCTCGGCGTGCGCCGCCGTCGACGTCCCCCTGCTCCTGCTCGACCGCCCGGCCTGGCTGCCCCAGCCCGGCGACGACTGGCGGCCCGTGCCCGACCTCGACGCGGCGGCGGAGGTCCTGCGCGACGGCCCGTGGGAGCGCGCCCTCGTGGCGGGCGGGGCCCGCGACCTCGGGGCCCTCGGGCGGCTGGAGCGCCCCCGCCTGGTCCTGCGGGTCCCGCGCCTGCCGCGGCCGCCGCTGCCGGCCGGGTGCGAGGTCGTCCTCCGCCGGCGCGCCGGCGACGTCGACGGCGAGGTCGCGCTCATGGTCGACCGCGGCGTCGGCGTCGTCGTGACGACCGACAGCGGGGGCCCCGGCGGGGCGGCGGTCCTCGTCGCGGCGCAGCGGGCGCTCGAGACCCACTCCGACGTCGTCCTCATGGCGAAGAACGGCGTCGACGCCGTCTACACGGCCGACCCGCGCACGGACGCGTCCGCCGAGAAGCTCGACCACCTCACC
>NZ_JABEMA010000312.1 GCF_013004605.1 Pseudokineococcus marinus | reverse complement strand
GTGGTCGCGTCCGTCGCTGCGGTGGCGTCGGAGACCGGCGAGGACGCCGCCACGGGGGAGGACGACGCGGGGCCGGCCGTCACGTCGTCGCCGCAGCCCGCGGCGAGGAGGGCCAGCGCGGCGGCCGCAGCCGCCGCACGGGCGGCCCGGGTGCGTCGCACGGCGCCGCGCGCGGCGGGACGGGGGCCCGTCAGAGCCCGGGATCGGTCCTGGTGTCGTCGGTCCATGCCCCGATCATCGGCGGCGCGGTGCGGGGTCGAGAGACCGATCCGGTCACGATCTGCTCACACGTGCTGCGCTGCGTGACGGCGTCGTCGGGCGTCAGGCGGGGGTGGCGGGGAGCCGCTCGCGCAGGGAGAGCAGCAGGGCCGTGGTGGCCACGACGCCGAGCGCGGCGCCCAGCATGTGCCCCGCCACGAGGGCCTCCGGGAGGCCCGTGGCGTACTGCACCCAGCCGAGCACCCCCTGCGCGAGGAGGACCACGAGCAGCGCCGCGGTGCGGCGGCGGGGGCGCCGCGGCGCGCCCGTCCGCCGCAGGAGCACGGCGAGGGCCACGACGAGCACGAGCAGCAGCACCACGGCGTCGGCGTGGAGGCGGGAGACGACCTCGGTGTCGAAGCCGAGCCGGACGGGGTGCTCGGCGTCCCCCGAGTGCGGGCCCGAGCCGGTGACGACGGTGCCCAGCACGAGCACGGCCCCCAGCACCGCGCCGGCGCTGCGCGCGACGACCCGGGGCGCGCGCGGCACCAGGGGCCGGGGCGTGCCGTCGGCGCCCTCGCGCACGCGCAGGAGCAGGACGGTGGAGGCCGCCACGAGCGCCATGGAGACGAGGAAGTGGGTGGCGACGGTGGCCGGGTGCAGCTGGGTGAGCACGGTGATGCCGCCGATGAGGGCCTGGAGGACGACCCCGACGAGCGGCGCCGCGGCCAGCGGCAGCAGCCCGGCGGGGCGTCGGCCGGTGAGCACGAGGCGGGCGACGGCGGCGAGGGCGGCCAGCGCCGTCAGGGTGACGACGCCGGTGAGCAGGCGGTTGCCGAACTCGATGGCCGCGTGGACGCCCATCTCGGGGGTGTAGACCGGCGTGTAGGAGCCGGCGCTGCACTCGGGCCACGTCGGGCAGCCGAGGCCCGAGGCCGTGAGGCGCACGGCCCCGCCGGTGACGACGATGCCGACCTGCGCGACGAGGTTGGCCACGAGGACGGCCACGACCCAGCGCGGCGGGCGCCCGCCCGTGCCCGGGGTGCCCGGGGTGCGCGGGGCCGGGGTGCGCGCGGGGCGCGCGGCGACCGGGGAGCTGCTCACCGCTCCAGGGTAGGTGAGGGCCGTCCGTCGCCCGACGCCGCCGCCGGCGGGCCCGGCGGCCCCGTCAGTCCCAGCGGAACCAGCGGCGGGCGGCGAGCGCGGCGACGACGGCCCAGGCGAGGAGGACGAGCAGGGCCCTGACGTCGAGGGCCCCGTCGGCCGACGCGCGCCGCAGGCCCTCGCCGAGGGCGCCGGAGGGGAGGGCGTGCACCAGCGCGGCCCACGGACCCGGCAGCGCGGCGGCCGGGACGACGAGGCCGCCGCCCACGAGCAGCGCCGCCCAGACGAGGTTGGCGACGGCGAGGACCGCCTCGGCGCGCAGGACGCCCGCGAGCAGGAGCGCCAGCGCCGTGAGGGCCGCGGTGGCCACGAGGACGAGCAGGGCGCCGGGGAGCAGCCCCAGCGGGTCGGGGCGCCAGCCGACGGCGACGGCGACGGCGCCCAGGAGGACGACCTGGACCACCTCCACGGCGAGGACGCCGAGGACCCGCCCGGCGAGCAGCCCGCCGCGGCCCAGCGGCGTCGTGGCGAGCAGGCGCAGGACGCCGCTGCGGCGGTCGAAACCGGTGGCGATGGCCTGGCCCGTGAAGGCCGTGGACAGCACGGCGAGGGCGAGGACGCCCGGCGCGACGACGTCGACGGGGCGCTCGCCCGCGGCGAGGCCGAGGTCGACGACCTCGGTGCGGGCGAGGCCGACGAGGACGAGCGCGGGCAGGACGAGCGTGAGGAGCACCTGCTCGCCGTTGCGCAGCATGGTGCCCGCCTCCCAGCGGGCCTGGGCCGCGACGCGGGCGAGCAGCGGGGCGGCCGACGGGCCGTCCACGGCCGTCCCGGTCGCGCCGGGCCCCCGGCTGGAGCTCGACCCCGGCCCGGGGCGGCTCACCGCAGGCTCCGTCCGGTGAGGTCGAGGAAGACCTCCTCCAGGCTCGGCCGGCCGACCGAGAGGGCGTCCGGCATGACGCCGCGCTGGGCGCACCAGGAGGTCACGCCGGCGACGACCTGCGGGTCGACGTCCCCGGAGACGACGTAGGACCCGGGCGCGGCCTCGCTGACGACGACGTCCTCGGGCAGGGCCCGGCGCAGCGGCCCGAGGTCGAGGCCGGGGCCGGCCGTGAAGCGCAGCGACGCCGTGGACCGGGCGGTGAGGACGCCGGGCGCCCCGGTGGCGAGGGCGCGGCCGCCGTCGACGATGACGACGTGCTGGGCGAGGCGCTCCGCCTCGTCGAGGTCGTGCGTCGTCAGCAGCACGCCGGCCCCCTCGGCGACGGCCTCGCGGACGAGGTCCCACACGACGAGGCGGGCTGCCGGGTCCAGCCCCGCCGTCGGCTCGTCGAGGAAGAGCAGCCGCGGGCGTCCCACGAGGGCGGCCGCGAGGGCGAGCCGCTGGCGCTGGCCGCCGGAGAGCCGGCGGACGGACGTGCGCGCGAAGGCCGGCAGGCCGAGCCGCTCGGCCAGGACGTCGACGTCGCGAGGGTGCGCGTGCAGCCGGGCGAGGTGGCGCAGGAGGCGCAGCGGGCGGGCGGAGGTCGGCAGGCCGCCGTCCTGGAGCATGGCCCCCACGGCGGCCCGGTGGTCGGGGTCCGCGGCGGCGCGCAGGACGTCGGCGCCGAGCACCTCGACGCTCCCGCCGTCCGGCCGGCGCAGCCCGAGGCAGCACTCGACCGTGGACGTCTTGCCCGCCCCGTTGGGCCCGAGCAGGGCGGTGACCGAGCCGGCGGCGACGTCGAGGTCGAGGCCGTCGACGGCGGTGCGCGCGCCGTAGCGCTTGACGAGGCCGCGCACGCGCAGCGCGGCCCCGGACGGGGAGCCGTCCGGAGGACCACCCACGGCGGACGAGTCTAGGTCGGCGCCGCCGGCGCGCCCGCCCGCGCCCCGCCCGGCCACCCGTCCGTGGGGCGGGTCGCGCGCGGGACCGCCGGGGGCCCGGACCGGGTGAGGGCAGCCTCACTGGACGCCCCCCGCAGGGTTTCGTCACACTGGCGTCGTGAAACCGGACGGCGCCCCCCGCCCCGCGGGCGGGACCTCGAGCGAGGTGACCACGCGCGAGCGCGTGCTCGCCGTCGTCGTCGAGCACGGGCCCGTCACGTCGGGCGCCGTCGCGCGCGTCCTCGGGCTCACGGCCGCGGCCGTGCGCCGCCACCTGGACGCCATGGCGGCCGAGGGCCTCGTCACCGGCGGGGACGCCCGCC
>NZ_JABEMA010000311.1 GCF_013004605.1 Pseudokineococcus marinus | reverse complement strand
CGCAGGTCGCTGCCGCAGATCGTCGAGGCCCTCGTCCCCACGAGCACCTGCCCGTGGCCCGGCTCGGGGTCGGGCACCTCCCGCAGGTCGACCCGGCTACCTCCCGGCAGGTACGCAGCGCGCACGGCTCCTCCTCGTCCCACAGTGTCGACGTCCTGGGCGGCCCGGTCCTCGTGCGGGCCCGGCAGGAGTCTGCCGCCCGCTCCGCCCTCGGACGTGGGGCGTCCGGGTGCCGGGCCGGGCGGGCGCTGGTAGGCCGGGGCCATGACGAAGCCCGACCGCCGCGCCGTCCTCGACGCCCTCCTCGAGCGCCACGGCACGACCTACGCGCAGGAGTCGGGGCTGCGGCTGGGGGACACCCCGGCGCCGCTCTTCGAGCTGCTCGTCCTGTCCTCCCTGCTGTCGGCCAACCTCCAGGCCGACCTCGGCGTGCGGACGGCGCGGGCGCTGCGCGAGGCGGGCCTGACGACGGCGGAGAAGCTCGCCGGCGCGAGCGACGAGGAGCGGTGGCGGGTGCTCGCCGACGCGAAGTACCTGCGCAAGGAGCAGACGGCGCGCCAGCTCGGGCAGCTGGCCGAGCGCGCGCAGGAGGAGCACTCCGGCGACCTGCGGCGCCTGCGCGACGAGGCCTTCGGCGACGGCGGCGGGGGCCTGCCCGCCCTGCGCGAGGGGGTGGGCGCCTTCACGGGCATCGGCCCGCTCGGCGTCGACATCTTCTGCCGGGAGGTGCAGGCGGTCTGGCCGCAGCTGCGGCCCTTCGCCGACGAGCGCGCCACCGACCCCGCGAGGGCGCTCGGCCTGCCGCACGACGCCGACGGCCTGGCCGAGCTCGCCGGCACCGACGACCTGTCCGTCGTCGGCGCCGCGCTCGTGCGCTGCGGGCTCGCCGACGACGCCGACGAGGTCCGCGCGGCGGCCCGGTAGCCCGCGCGGCGGCGGGTGCGGCGCACACCGACCTGCGGAACGGGGCGTCGCGCAGCGTCATCGCAGGTCCTGGGCCCGTGGCCCGGTCCGACGGCCCGTTCTGCAGGTCGGTGTGCGCGCAGCCGCCCGGGTCCAGCAGCCGGGACGCCGCGGGGACGGGCGGTCACCAGCGGTGGCGCCCGTGCGGGCCGGTGCAGTTGCATGACCCCCATGCACCCGCGCGCAGGCCAGCCCGCCCGCCCCGAGGACCTCGTCGACGTCGACGCCCTGCTCTCGGCGTACGCGGACCGGCAGCCGGACCCGTCCGACCCGGGGCAGCGCGTCGTCTTCGGCACGTCCGGGCACCGGGGGTCGTCGCTCGACGGCGCCTTCAACGAGCAGCACATCCTCGCCATCACGCAGGCCATCTGCGAGTACCGCGCGCAGCAGGGCACCACGGGGCCGCTGCTCATCGCCCGCGACACGCACGCCCTGTCGCTGCCCGCGTGGCGCTCGGCCCTCGAGGTCCTCGTGGCCAACGGCGTCGACGTCCTCGTCGACAGCCGCGACGGGTACACGCCGACCCCGGCGCTCTCGCACGCGGTGCTGCGGCTCAACGGCCGCGGCACCGCCACAGCGGGCGAGATCCCCGACGGCGACGCCGACGGCATCGTCGTGACCCCGTCGCACAACCCGCCGCGCGACGGCGGCTTCAAGTACAACCCGCCGCACGGCGGCCCCGCGGGCTCGGACGCGACGGGCTGGATCGCCGACCGCGCCAACGCCCTCCTCGAGGCCGGGCTCGACGGCGTGCAGCGCGTGCCCTTCGAGGAGGCCCGCGCGCGGGTCGGCGAGTACGACTTCCTGCGCCACTACGTCGACGACCTCGCGACCGTGCTGGACCTGGACGCCATCCGCGACGCCGGCGTGCGCATCGGCGCCCACCCGCTGGGCGGGGCCGCGGTCGCCTACTGGGCCGAGATCGCCTCGACCTACGGTCTCGACCTGACGGTCGTCGACGACACCGTCGACCCGCAGTGGGCCTTCATGACCCTCGACGGCGACGGCAAGATCCGCATGGACTGCTCCTCGCCGAACGCGATGGCCTCGATGATCGAGCAGAAGGACCGCTTCGACATCGCCACGGGCAACGACGCCGACTCCGACCGCCACGGCATCGTGACCCCCGACGCCGGGCTGATGAACCCCAACCACTACCTCGCCGTGGCGATCTCCTACCTGCTCGAGCACCGCGACTGGACCGACGAGCCGGCGGTCGGCAAGACGCTCGTCTCGTCCTCGCTGATCGACCGCGTCGTCGACGGTGCCGGGCGGACGCTGCTCGAGGTGCCGGTGGGCTTCAAGTTCTTCGTCGACGGGCTGCTCGACGGCTCGGTCGTCTTCGGCGGCGAGGAGAGCGCCGGCGCCTCCTTCCTCCGCAAGGACGGCACCGTCTGGACGACGGACAAGGACGGGATCCTCCTGGCGCTGCTCGCCTCGGAGATCCGCGCCGTCACCGGTCGCTCGCCGAGCGAGCTGCACGGCGACCTCGTCGAGCGGTACGGCGCGTCGGCGTACAAGCGCGTGGACGCCCCGGCCGGCCGGGAGGAGAAGGCGCGGCTCGGGAAGCTCTCGCCGGAGGCCGTCACCGCCTCCGAGGTCGGCGGCGAGGCGATCACCGCGAAGCTCACCGAGGCGCCCGGCAACCACGCGGCGATCGGCGGGCTCAAGGTGACGACGGAGAGCGCCTGGTTCGCGGCCCGCCCCTCGGGCACCGAGGACGTCTACAAGATCTACGCCGAGTCCTTCCGCGGCGAGGAGCACCTCGACCAGGTCCTCGAGGAGGCCCGCGGCGTCGTCGACGCTGCGCTCAAGGGGTGAGCGGGAGCGACGACGGGTCCGGCGGCGCGACGGGAGGGCTGAGCGCCGCCGAGCGCGCGGCCCTGGCCCGGGCCGTCGTCCTCGCCGCGCGCGGGCTGGGCGGCACGAGCCCCAACCCTGTCGTCGGCTGCGTCGTCCTCGACGCCGCGGGCGACGTCGCGGGGGAGGGCTGGCACGCCCGGGCCGGGGGGCCGCACGCCGAGGTCGGCGCCCTGCGCGAGGCCGGGGCGCGGGCCCGCGGCGGGACGGCGGTCGTCACCCTCGAGCCCTGCGACCACACGGGCCGCACCGGGCCGTGCTCGCAGGCCCTGCTGGCCGCGGGCGTCGCGCGCGTCGTGCTCGCCGTCGCGGACCCGGACTCCCGCGCCGCCGGGGGCGCGCGCACCCTCGCGGAGGCGGGGGTCGACGTCCTCCGCGCCGACCCGGAGCAGGCGGAGGCGGCGCGGCGGGTCAACGAGGCCTGGCTGCACGCGCAGCGCACGGGCCGCCCGCACGTCACGTGGAAGCTCGCCGCCACGCTCGACGGGCGCAGCGCCGCCGCCGACGGGACGAGCCGGTGGATCACCTCCCCGCAGGCCCGCGCCGACGCGCACCTCCTGCGCGCGCGCAGCGACGCCGTCGTCGTCGGCGTCGGCACGGTGCTCGCCGACGACCCGTCGTTGACGGTCCGCGACCTGCCGCCGACCGGCGACGCGGTCGCCGACGAGGCGCTCGCGGCCCGCGCGCCGCTGCGCGTCGTGCTCGAC
>NZ_JABEMA010000310.1 GCF_013004605.1 Pseudokineococcus marinus | reverse complement strand
CTCGCCGCCCGCGGCTCCTGGGCCGCCCTGGCCGCCGCGGTGGTGGCGGCCGTCGCCGAGACGGTCGGAGCCGTCCTCGCCGGCCGGGCCGCCGAGGGCCCGACGACGGCGCTCGTCGTCGCCCTCGGCGCCGTGCTCGTGGGCGCCGGCCTGCTCGACACCCTCGGCCGCACGCTCTTCTCCGGCGTCGTCGGCCGCGCGGAGGGTCGGCTGCGGGGCGACCTCGTCGACCGCGTGCTCGGCCAGCCCGTCACCGCCCTCGAGGAGCAGGGCGTCGGGGAGCTCTTCGACCGCGTCGACGACGACGCCTGGCAGCTCTCCTCCCTGCTGCGCACCGTCGGCTGGGGCACGGGGCGCGCCACCCTCCGCAGCCTCACCTCCTGGGTCGCGGCGGGGATCCTCTGGTGGCCGGCCTTCCTGGCCTTCCCGGTGGTCGCCGGCCTCGCCTGGCTGGCCGTCCGCCGCCGCGCGCCCGAGGTGGCGCGCCTCAAGGTGCTCGAGGAGGTCGCCTGGTCGGAGCACTCCTCCCACCTCGAGGAGTCGGTCGCGGGGCGCGACGACGTCCGCACCTCGCTCGGCCAGCCCCACGTCGTCCGCCAGTACGCGCTGCGCGCCCGTGCCCTCCTCGAGCGCGTGCGCGCCACGAGCCGCACGGCCGCCGGGCTCGCCGCCCGCGCGGGTCTCGTGCTGCACGCCATGCTCGCCGCGCTCCTCGTCGCCGGGGTCGCCCTCGTGGGCGGGGGAGGCCTCGCCCTCGCCGAGCTCGTCACGCTCTGGCTGCTCGTCTCCTCGTTCGTGGGCCAGCTGGCACAGGTCAGCAACAACCTGCCCGACATCCAGGAGGGCCTCGGGGCGCTGAGCCGGATCCGGCAGCTGCTGTCCGCGCCGCAGGAGCCGGAGGGCGGGGCGCACCTGCCCCCGGGCCCGGCGCGCGTGGAGCTGCGAGGGCTGTCCGTGGGCTACGAGGGCGGGTTCGCGCTCGACGCCGTGAGCCTCGTCGTCGAGGCCGGCACGACGTGCGCGCTCGTGGGCCGCAGCGGGTCCGGCAAGTCGACGCTCGCCAAGGCCCTCTCCCGCGCCGTCGAGCCGGCGCCCGGCACCGTGCTCGTGGGCGGCGTCGACGTGGTCCGCGCCGACGTCGACGACCTGCGCCGCGCCGTCGGCGTCGTCACCCAGCGCACCGAGCTGCTCTCGGCCTCGCTCGCCGACAACATCACCCTCTTCGCCGACGTGCCGGAGGGCGCGGTCGAGGGCGCGGTGCGGGCGCTCGGCCTCGAGGACTGGGTCGACGGCCTCCCCGAGGGGCTCGCGACGCGCCTCGGGACCGGCGGCACGACGCTGTCGGCCGGCGAGGAGCAGCTCGTCGCCTTCGCGCGCCTGCTCGTCCGCGACGTCTCGCTCGTCGTCCTGGACGAGGCCACCGCCCGCATGGACCCGCAGACGGAGGCGCGCGTGACGCGGGCGTCCGAGCGGCTCCTCGCCGGGCGCACCGGCGTCGTCATCGCCCACCGCCTGTCCACCACGCGCCGCTGCGACGCCGTCGCCGTCCTGGAGGCGGGGCGCCTCGTCCAGCACGGCCCGCGCGAGGAGCTCGCCCGCGCCGACGGTCCCTTCCGCGAGCTGCTCCGCGCGGGCGGCGACGTGCCGCCCGGCCCGGCGGTGGGCGCGCCCGCCCACCGCGCCCCGCGCCGCGCGCCCCGGCCCGCGGTCCCGGAGCCGCGCACCTCGCTGCCGCGCACCGTGCTGCGGGTGCTCACCACCCACAAGCGCTGGGGCCTCACGGGGAGCCTCGGCTTCCTGGGCCTGTCCCTGCTCGGGGCCTCGGGTGCGCTCACGGGGTGGCTGTGGGGCCTCGTCGTCGCCCTCCTCGAGGACGGGCGCGAGCCCTGGCCGATCGTCGTGCCGCTCGTCGCGGCGGTCATGCTCTCGCCAGTCGCCCTGCTCTTCGCCTTCCGCGTCTACCCGCTGTGGTGGGTGGGGGTGGCCCTGCGGCTGCGCCTGGCGGTGCTGCGCGGGCAGACCGAGCAGCGCCGGCTCGCCCGGACGACGCCGGGCGAGGTCACGGCCCGGGCCCTCGACAGCGACCGGCTCATGATCTACGCCGACCGCTGGGTCGACGTGACCATCGGCGTGGTCGTCGTCGCCGTCACGGCGCTGGCCGCCGAGCAGAGCCTGCTGGCGGGCGCCGTCGTCGCCGGGGTGCTCGTGGGCTCGGCCCTCGTGTCGGCGCTCGGCGCGCCGGCCATGGGGCGGGCGGCCCGCGTCGCGGGGGACCAGCGCGCCGTCTTCGGCAGCTCCCTCGTCTCGGCCCTCGACGCCGTCCGGACCGTCAAGCTCGCGGCCGCCGTGGGCCCGGTGCGCCGCCACCTCGCGGCGGTCGACGACGTCCGGGTGAGCGCCTCCGTGCGCGAGATGAGGACCAAGGCCCTCCTCGAGGGCGTGCCCGTGGTCCTCGTCCAGGCCGGCGTGGCGGCCGGGTGGGCGCTGTACCTGCTCGGCGCCCTCGACCTGCGCACCGCGGTGCTCGTGACGACGGCGGTCACCGGCTCCGCCTGGTTCGGCACGGTGGCGGGGGCCGCCATCACGGAGATCCCCGTGGCGCGCCGGTGGTTGCGGGCGGCGTCGGCCCTGGCCGGCACCGGCGACCTCGTCGCCCTCCCGGCGGGCGTCGACCTCGTGACGGGCACGGCGCCGTCCCCGGCCGCGGCCCCGCGGACGCCGCTGCGCCGCCTGGCGCTCGAGGGCTTCACCGCCGTCCACGACGACGGCACCGTCGGCGTGGAGGGCGTCGACCTCGAGGTCGCCGCGGGCGAGCTCGTCCTCCTCGTCGGACGCGTGGGGTCCGGCAAGTCGAGCCTCCTCGGCGCGCTGGCGGGCCTCGTCGACCACGAGGGCCGGCTCGTGTGGAACGACCGGGAGGTCGACGACCCCCAGCTCTTCCTGCGCCCCGGGCAGGTCGCGTGGGTCGGCCAGGTGCCGCGCGTCCTGTCGGGCACCTTCGCCGACAACGTCGTGCTCGACCACGCCCGGGCCGCCGACGGCGCGCTCGCGGACGCGCGCATGGGGCCCGACGTCGAGCGCGCCGGCGGGCACGGGGCGCTCGTGGGCCACCGCGGCGTGCGGCTGTCGGGCGGGCAGGTGCAGCGCCTCGCCCTGGCCCGCGCGCTCGCCACCGAGGCCGAGCTCCTCGTGGCGGACGACGTCAGCTCGGCCCTCGACGCGCGCACGGAGGTCGAGCTGTGGGAGTCGCTGCGGCGCCGGGGCACGACCGTCGTCGGGTCGACCTCCAAGCGCTCGGCGCTGGCGCGCGCCGACCGGGTCGTCGTCCTCGAGGAGGGCCGGCTGGCAGCTTCCGGGCCGTGGTCCGAGCTCGAGGGCCGCTGGGGGCACCTCGCGGGCTGACCCGGCCCCACGGCCCCCACGGCCCCCACGGCCCCGACGGCTCAGACCCAGATCGCGACGCGGCGGTCGCCGTCGCGCTGCTCGCCCTCGGCCAGCGGCTCGGCGCGGCCCTCGGCCGCGCGGCGGGCCGACCAGGCGACGGCGGCCGCGTCCAGGGCGTCGTCGAGGGCCACCCC
>NZ_JABEMA010000031.1 GCF_013004605.1 Pseudokineococcus marinus | reverse complement strand
GTCTGGGCCGTCTGCGGGCCCGTCGTGCACGTCGACGTCGCCGAGGTGGGCGACCGCTGCGGGGTCGTCGTCGCCGACGACGGCGTGTCCCGGTGGGCCGACCACCCGCACGGCCGGCCCGACCGCCGGCACCCCGGGTCCCGGCCACGACCCGTCGCGGACTGGCCCGACCTCGCCGTCGACCTGCCCGAGCGCGTGCGACGGCGCGCGCAGCGCTAGGAGCCGCCCTCGCGCCCGTCAGCCCCGCACGCCCCTCAGACCTGCGGCGTCGCCAGGTGGTCGCGGACGCGGGCGGCCACCTGCGCCGCCTCGCCGGGCGCGTACCGGTGGCGGGGGCCGAGGAAGAAGCGCAGGCCGTCGCCCCGCGAGCGCGGCACGACGTGCTGGTGGAGGTGGGGGACGCTCTGGCTCACGACGTTGTTGACGAGCAGCAGCGCCCCCTCGGCGCCCGTCGCGGCCTCGACCGCCCGCTGCAGCGCCTGCCCCGTCGCGAGCCAGGGCCCCGCCAGGTCGGCCGGCAGCTCGTCGTAGGTCTGCACGTGCCGGGCGGGCACGAGGAGGACGTGGCCGGGGAACAGCGGCTGGGCGTCGAGGAAGGCGACGAGCCGGTCGTCCCGGTGCACCACCTCGGCCGGAGCGTCCCCGGCGACCACGGCGCAGAACGCGCACGGGGCGTCCGACCCCCGCGGGCTGAAGGCCTGGGGCACGACGCCTCCTCGCTACCCTCGCCCTCGGCGCCGCCACGGCGCCGACCGCCAGCATGGCGCAACTGGTAGCGCACCCGACTTGTAATCGGGCGGTTGCGGGTTCGAGTCCCGCTGCTGGCTCGCTCCCGAGGGCTGCCGTGCGCACCCGACGTGTCATCGGGCGGTTGCGGGTTCGAGTCCCGCTGCTGGCTCCCCAGAGGAAGAAGGCTACGAAGTCCGCCCACCGGGGCGTCCCGGCGCGGAGGAAGGCTACGAAGTCCGCCCACGGGGCGCCCCGGCGCGGAGGAAGGCTACGAAGTCCTCCCACGGGGCGCCCCGGGGCGACGGCAGGCCACGAGGTCCGAGGGTGAGGGCCGCGCGGGGCCCTCCCCTCAGCGCAGCAGCTCGGCGAGCGCGGCGTGCGCCTCGTGGGTCGCCCGCAGCGCGGCCGGCAGCGGGGTCCCGTAGAAGCCGTGGACGAGCCCCGGCACCGTCCGGTGGGAGACGCGGACGCCGGCGGCCTCGAGGGCCCGCGCGTAGGCGACGCCCTCGTCGCGCAGCGGGTCGTACTCCGCGGTCACGACGACGGCCGGGGCGACGCCGGCGAGGTCGGCGTGCAGCGGGGAGATCCGGACGTCACGGGCGATCTCGGCGGCGGCGCGGGCGCCGTCCTCCGTCGTCGGGTCGACGCCCAGGTAGTGGCCGGTGAACCACGTCATGTCGCGGGCGGTGAGGAAGTAGCCCTCCGCGTTCTCCTCGCGGGAGGGGTGGTCGCCGGCCGGGTCCACCGCCGGGTACAGCAGCAGCTGCGCGGCCAGCGGCACGCCCTCGTCGCGGGCCCGGAGCGCGCAGACCGCGGCCAGGTTGCCGCCGGCGCTGTCCCCCGCGACGACGAGCCGCGCCGGGTCGCCGCCGAGGCCGCCCACGTCGTCGGCGACGGCGCGCAGCGCCCGCCAGCAGTCCTCGAGGCCCTCCGGGAAGGGGTGCTCGGGCGCGAGGCCGTAGTCGACGCTCACGACGACGGCGCGGAGGTCGCCCGCCAGGAGGCGGCACGGCACGTCGTGCGTGTCGAGGTCGCCCACGACGAAGCCCCCGCCGTGGAAGAAGACGACGGTCGGCGCCGGCGAGCCGGGCTCGAGACCCGTGGGGCGGTAGGTCCGGGTGCGGACGCCGCCGGCCTCGCCGTCGACCACGGACGCCACCGGCGGCAGCGACGCCGGGTCGGTGCGGCCGACGCCCGCGAAGGCGCGCAGCCCCGCCCGCGCGCCGGGGACGTCGGAGTCGGCGGGGCCGGGGCGCCCCAGGCGCTCGAGCTCGGCGAGCATCGCGGCGGTGCCGGGGTCGAGGGGCATGGCGTCCTCCGAGGGGTGGCGCGTCGGGACGAGGGGTGTCGGTGCGGCGCAGTGCGGCGGAGCGGTCGGCGGCGGGTCAGCGGTAGGTGTAGAAGCCCTCGCCGGACTCGACGCCGAAGCGTCCACGGTCGAGGTAGTTCTCCTGCAGGTAGTCGGCCCAGGCCCGCGAGGCCGGGTCGGCGCTGGCGATGGCGTGCGCCGTCCGCAGGCCGACGACGTCGTAGACCTGGAAGGGCCCGGCCGGCGCCCCGGTGGCCGTCCGCCAAGTGCGGTCGATGGTCTCGACGTCGGCCACGCCCTTGAGCAGGAGCTCCGCGGCCGCGCCGAGGAGCGGGATGAGCAGCGAGTTGAGGACGTAGGCGGGCTGCTCGCGGTGGAGCCGGATCGGCTCCATGCCGATGGCGGCGGCGAAGACCTCCACCTGGTCGGCGACGGCCGGGTCGGTGCCCGCGTGGCCCATCACCTCGGCGGTGTTCTGGGCCCAGATGCGGTTGGCGAAGTGCAGCGCGAGGAAGCGCTCGGGCCGGCCCGTCGCGTCCGCCATGGCGCTGGGCAGCAGGCTCGAGGAGTTCGTCGCGAGGACGGCGGACGGCGGCGCGGCCGCCCCGACGCGCGCCCAGACGTCGCGCTTGAGCTCGAGGCGCTCGGGCACGGCCTCCACGACGAGGTCGGCGGCGCCCACCGCGTCGGCGAGGTCGCTCGTGAGGCGGATGCGCCCCGGGGCGGCCCCGTAGGCGTCGGCGAGGTCCGGCAGGTCGCGCGCCGCGGCGCCCGCGAAGCGCTCGAGGCGCTCGCGGCCGGCGCGCAGCGCGTCGTCGTCCACGTCGTACGCGGTGACGTCGACGCCGTGCGCGGCCGTCTGGAGCGCGATCTGCGCGCCGAGGACGCCGAGCCCGAGGACGGTGACGCGGGCGTAGGGGGAGGTCGGCGTGGGGGAGTCCATGGGGGTCCTGTCGTCGGAGGAGGGGTGGCTCAGGCGGCCGGGGCGAGCGGAGCGCCGGCGTCCGCGCCGGTCCCGGTGCTCGCGCCGGCGCCGTCACCGGGGCGCGGGTCCGGCCGCGTGCCCGCGGGCAGGAAGCGCAGGTCCCGGCCGCGGCGGTCGAGCCGCAGGGAGACCAGGTCCAGCAGGTAGTTCTGGTGGACGCGCCACGGCGCCCGCTCGCTCTGGCGCGGCAGCTGGGCCAGGCCGCGGCGCACGTAGCCGGCTGCGAGGTCGATGACGGGGCGCGTCCCCTCCGTGCCGGCCGGGGCCTGCGCCACGACGGCGGGCGCGCCGCGGCGCCGCATGGTCCCGAGGAGGTCGGCGACGGCGCCCGCCACGAGGTCGGCGCGCAGCGTCCACGACGAGTTCACGTACCCGATCGTGTAGGCGAGGTTCGGCAGCCCCTCGAGCATCATGCCCTTCCAGGCGAGCCGGCCCCCGGGCTCGACGGGGCGGCCGTCGACGTCGAGCCGCATGCCGCCGAGGACGAGCACGGAGAGGCCGGTCGCCGTCACGAGGACGTCGGCGTCGACGCGGCCGCCGGAGGCCAGGCGGACGCCCTCGGCGTCGACCCGCTCGATCGCGTCGGTGACGACCTCCGCGGCTCCGGAGGAGATGGCGCGGAAGAGGTCGCCGCCCGGCGCGGCGCACAGCCGCTGGTCCCAGGGCTCGTAGCGGGGTCGGAAGTGCGTCGCGACGTCGTAGCCCTCGGGCAGCTTCTCGGCCGCGGAGCGCTCGAGCAGGGCGCGCATGGCCGCCGGGCGCCGCCGCGCGTACTGGTAGAGCAGCATGGAACCGGCGATGTGCTTGGCGCGCACCGCCTTCTGCGCGACGGGCGCGGGCACGCGGCCGCGCAGCCGCACCGCCAGCCGGTCGCGCGAGGGCACCGCCGCCACGTACGTGGGCGAGCGCTGCAGCATCGTCACGTGCGCGCCGCGGCGCGCCAGCGCGGGCACGAGCGTCACGGCGGTGGCGCCGCTGCCGACGACGACGACCCGCCGGCCCTCGACGTCGAGGTCGGCGGGCCAGTGCTGGGGGTGCACGACGTCGCCCGCGAAGTCCTCGAGCCCGGGGATCTCGGGTCGGTGGCCCTCGTCGTAGCGGTAGTAGCCGGTGCAGGCGAGGAGGAAGGAGCACGTGATCGTCGACGTCACCCCGGCCTCGCCCTCGCGCCACTCGGCGCCCGCGCCGCCCTCGCCGGGGGTGCGGTGCAGGACGGTGAGCACCCACCGGGAGTCCTCGCTGCGCCAGGACGCGGAGACGACCCGCTGCCGGTACCGGACGCGCTGCGCGACACCGGTCTCCGCCGCGGTCTCCTGCACGTAGCTGCGGATGTCGTCGCCGTCGGCCAGCGCCTTCTCGCCGGCCCAGGGGCGCGCGGCGTACCCGAGCGTGTACATGTCCGAGTCGGAGCGGACGCCGGGGTAGCGGAACAGGTCCCACGTGCCGCCGATGGCGTCGCGCGACTCCAGCACGGCGAGGTCGAGGTCGGGATGGCGCCGCAGCAGCGTCGCCGCCGCGCCGACGCCCGAGAGGCCGGCGCCCACGACGACGACGTCGAGGTGCTCCGGCTCGTGGTCGGTGGTGCGCGCGGTGCTGCCGGCGGTGCCGGTCGTCGTCGACCCCATGCGGCGAGGCTACGACGCCCTCGACAGCCTGTCGAGAGCATCGACACTCCGTCGAGCGGGGCCGCGCCCACGGGGCCGCCGCCTACGCTCGGGTGGGTGAGCACGCCCCAGCGGGCCCGCCGGGCCCCCCGCCCCACGGGCGAGGACCGCCAGCGCGCCATCGTCGACGCCGTCGAGGACCTGCTGCGGACGCGGCCGCTGGCGGAGATCTCGATCGACGAGGTGGCCGCGGCCGCCGGCCTGTCGCGGAGCGCCTTCTACTTCTACTTCGGGTCCAAGCAGGCCGTGCTGCTCGAGCTGCTCGACCGCATGGTCGCCGAGGTCGACGCGCGCCTCGCGGCCCTCCCGCTGCCCGACGAGCCGTCCCGCGACTGGTGGCGCTCGTGCCTGGCCGTCTTCGTCGACGTCTTCGGCGCGCACCGGGCCGTCTCCGTGTCGCTGGCCGAGGCGCGCGCCACCGTGCCGGAGCTGCGCGAGGAGTGGTCGCGCCGCCTGGCCGGGTGGGTCGACCTGACGACGGCGACCATCACGGCGGAGCAGCGGCGCGGACGGGCCGGCGCGGTCGTCGACGCCCGCGCCACGAGCGTGCTGCTCAACACGATGAACGAGCGCGCCATCGCCGCGTCCCTCGCGGGGGAGGAGCCGTCGCTGCCGCCGGGCTCGGTGCTCGACGCCCTGACCGACCTGTGGTGCACCGCCGTGTACGGCACGCCCGACCCCTGACGGGCGTCCCGCCGCCGCGGCCCACCGCGCGGTGGCGGTCCGGTCGCGCGAGGGCCAAGGTCGTGAGCCATGCAGACCAGGACCCTCGGAAACCGCTCCGTCTCCGCGATCGGGCTCGGCGCCATGCCGATGTCCATCGAAGGGCGCCCCGACCGCGACCGCAGCGTCGCCACGATCCACGCCGCGCTCGACGCGGGCGTGACCCTCGTCGACACCGCCGACGCCTACCACCGCGACGCGGGGGAGGTCGGCCACAACGAGGAGCTCGTGGCCGAGGCCCTGCGCGGCTACGGCGGTGACACCTCCGGCGTCCTCGTCGCCACCAAGGGCGGGCACCTGCGCCCCGGTGACGGGTCGTGGACGCAGGACGGCCGCCCCGAGCACCTCAAGGCGGCCGCGAAGGAGTCGGCCCGCCGCCTCGGCGTGGAGGCGATCGGCCTGTACCAGTTCCACCGCCCGGACCCGGACGTCCCCTACGCCGACTCGATCGGCGCGCTCGTCGAGCTCCTCGACGAGGGCGTCATCCAGCTGGCCGGCATCTCCAACGCCGACGTCGCCCAGATCGACGAGGCGAACGCCGTCCTCGGCGGCCGCCTCGCGTCCGTGCAGAACCAGTTCTCGCCGGCCTTCCGCTCCAGCCTCGGCGAGCTGCAGCACTGCGCCTCGCTGGGCGTCGCCTTCCTCCCGTGGAGCCCGCTCGGCGGCATCGCGAAGGCCTCCGACCTCGGGAGCGAGCACTCGGCGTTCCAGGACGTCGCCGACGCCCACGGCGTGAGCCCCCACCAGGTGACGCTGGCGTGGGAGCTGGCGCTCGCCGACGTCGTCATCCCCATCCCGGGCTCCTCGCGCCCGCAGTCCACCACCGACTCCGCGCGGGCTGCCGAGCTGCAGCTGTCCGCGGACGAGGTCGCCCGGCTGTCGGAGGCCTGAGCCGTGAGGACCGTCCCCCTCGGCACGAGCGGCCTGCAGGTCCCGAACGTCGTCCTCGGCGTCATGCGCGTCGCCGACAAGACCGACGAGGAGATCCGGGAGTGGTGGGCCGCGGCCCGCGACGCCGGGGTCACCTTCCTCGACCACGCCGACGTCTACGGCGGGTCGATGCACCGGTGCGAGGAGCGCTTCACCGAGGCGGTGCAGCTCTCGCCCTCCGAGCGCGACGCCGTCACGGTGCAGACGAAGTGCGGCATCGTCCCCGACGGGCCGTACTTCGACTTCTCCCACGAGCGCATCACCGAGTCCGTCGAGGGCTCCCTGCGGGCGCTCGGCACCGACCGCATCGACGTGCTGCTCCTGCACCGCCCCGACGCGCTCGTCGAGCCCGACGAGGTGGCCCGCGCCTTCGACGAGCTGCAGAGCTCGGGGAAGGTGCTGCACTTCGGCGTCTCGAACCACACCCCCGGCCAGGTGGAGCTGCTCCGGCGGTCGGTGCGCCAGCCGCTCGTGGCGAACCAGCTGCAGCTGTCCATCACGCACGCGCCGCTCGTGGCGCAGGGCGTCGCCTCGAACATGCAGGCGCTCGACCAGTCGGTGGCCCGCGACACGGGCACGCTCGACTACTGCCGGCTCAACGACATCACCGTGCAGGCGTGGTCGCCGTTCCAGGCGGGGTTCTTCTCGGGCGTCTTCCTCGACGACGACCGCTACCCCGAGCTGAACGCGGTGCTCGACCGCCTCGCGGCCCAGTACGACGTGCCGAAGCTGGCCGTGGCCACGGCCTGGATCACGCGGCACCCCGCGCAGATGCAGGTGGTGCTGGGGACGACCAGCCCCGAGCGCGTGCGCGCCGCGGCGCAAGGCTCCGACCTGCCGCTGACGCGCGCCGAGTGGTACGAGCTCTTCCGCGCCGCCGGGTACACGGTGCCCTGAGCGGCTGCTCCCGGAGACCGTGCTCCCGCGTCCCGCCCTACGACGGGACGCGGGGGTACGGTCCTGCTCGCGCGCCGTCCCCGCGGGGTCGGGGCGCCGGTGACCCCCTGCCCCCGGGCCGCCCACGGACGACGTGCGCGCAGACCCAGGGAGAACCGTGGACCTCACCAGACGACAGCTGCTCGGGGCGGCAGGCGCCCTCGGGCTGCCCGCAGCCCTCGCCGGGTGCGGCGGGTTCTCGACCTCGGACGGTTCGTCCGGGGGCGCGAGCGGCAGCGCCGACACCCTCACCCTCACGACCTGGGGCACCGACGCGGAGATCTCGGGCCTGCGCGCTGCGGTGAGCCGCTTCGAGGAGGGCTCGGGCGCCACGGTCTCGCTCAACGTCGTGCCGTACGAGCAGATGTTCAGCAACATCGACGCGCAGATCCAGGCGGGCAACCCGCCCGACGTCTTCCGCGTCCCGTACTACACCTTCGGCAGCTACGCGGGGGCCGGCCAGCTGCTCGACCTGTCGCCGCACCTCGAGAGCGGCTTCGCCGACCGCTTCACCCCGCAGGCGTGGGCGGCCGTGCAGAACGGCGGTTCGCCCTACGGGGTGCCGCACCACACGGACACCTCGGCGATCCTGCTCAACCTGCCGGCGCTCGAGGCGGCGGGCATCACCGACATCCCGACGCGGCTCGAGGACGCCTGGTCCTGGGACGACCTCGCGGCCGTCGCGACGACGCTGCGGGCCTCCCTGCCGGACGACCAGTACCCCTTCGCCTACAACTGGCAGGGCAACGGCGTCACGCGCTGGCTGAGCTGGCTCTTCCAGGCCGACGGGCGCTTCCTCACCGAGGACCTCTCCGGTCCCGCCATCGACTCCGAGGCCGGGCGGGCCGCCGTCGAGCTCACGCAGTCGTTCTTCACGCAGGGGTGGGTGCCGCCCAACGACACCGTCACGTCCTCGACCTACGCCCAGGACACCTGGTACGCCCGGACGGTGCCGATGGTCTGGTCCGGCGCCTTCTCCATCCCGGACGCCGAGTCCACGCTCGACTTCGAGTGGGGCGCCACCTTCGCGCCGCAGCGGGTCCGCGGCGGCGGCGACTTCGGCGGCAACGCCCTCGTCGCGACGGCGGGGACGGCGAACCCCGAGCTCGCGGCGGCGCTGCTCGCGTCGGTCACCGAGGAGGAGTCGATGCGGCAGTTCTGCGAGGGGGCCTCGCTGCTCCCGACCCGGGCCGACCTCGTCGAGCAGGGCATCACCTTCGACGTCCGCCCGGACCTGGCGCCCGTCTTCCTCGGCCAGGCCTCCGTCGTCCGGGCGCAGGACTCGGCGCAGGTCGCCTCGCCGGACATGGCCTCGATCATCACGGTGCTGCAGGACCAGCTGGAGGAGGCGTTCGTCGGCGGCCAGGACGTGGCGACGACGGTGCAGGGCCTGTCCGACGGCATCGCCGACGCGGTGCGGTGACGAGCTCCTCCGCGGCGCCGGCGGGCGCCCCGGCCGACGTCGCCGCGCCCGCGGCGGACGAGCGCGGGCCCTCGCCCGGGCGGGCCCGGCGGGGCTCGCCGGGCGAGGCGCTGGCGGCGTACACCTTCCTGGCGCCGAACCTCGTGCTGCTGGGCCTCTTCGTCCTGCTGCCGCTGGCGTGGGCGGTGTGGATCAGCACCCAGGACACCGACGGCTTCGGCGCGGGGACGTTCGTCGGGGCCGACAACTACGCGCGGCTGCTCTCCGACGGCACGTTCTGGCGGTCGGTGGTCAACACGACGCTCTTCACGGCGATCGTCACGCCCGCGTCGATGGCTCTGGGCCTCGGCGCGGCCGTGCTCCTCGACGGCGCGCTGCCCGCGCGCGGGCTCTTCCGCTCGGTGCTCATCCTCCCCATGGCGGTGTCCGGGGTCGCGACGGCGCTCATCGGGGTGCTCGTCTTCGACGAGAACAGCGGCGTCCTCGACGGCGTCATCCGGGCGCTCGGGCTGCCGGGGGTGGCCTGGCAGAGCGGCGGGGCGGCGGCCTTCACGTCCGTCGTGCTCGTGACGCTGTGGTGGCGCGTGGGCTTCAACATGCTCATCTACCTGGCGGCCCTGCAGGGCGTGGGCGCGCACCTCCACGAGGCCGCGACGCTCGACGGCGCCTCGGCCTGGCAGCGCTTCCGCTACGTCACCGTGCCCATGGTGGGGCCGGCGAGCTTCTTCCTCCTCGTCATGAACGTCATCTACTCGTTCCAGGTCTTCGACATCGTCTTCGTCATGACCGGGGGAGGACCTCGGGACGCGACGTCCGTGCTCGTCACCTACGCCTACGAGACCGGGTTCGTGACGCGCGACCAGGGCTACGCCGCCGCGATCGGCGTCGTGCTGCTCCTGCTCACGCTGGCCGTGACCGCGGTGCGCTGGCGCACCAGCCGCACGAGGGACCTCGTCGAGTGAGCGCCGCTGAGCAGGCGGTCCGCCGGGCGCCCGGTGCCGTCCGCCGTCGTCGAGAGCGACGGGTGCGCGTGCTGCGGACGGCGGCGGCCGTGGTCGTCGCCCTCGTCACCCTGGCGCCGCTGTACTGGATGGTCGTCGTGGCGCTGTCCACGCGCGCCGAGCTGCTCGGCGGGCAGCTGCGGCTGTGGCCCCGCGAGCTGACCCTCGCCAACGTCGAGCGCGTCCTCACGGCCTTCCCGGTGGTCACGTGGCTCGGCAACTCCGTCGCCATCGCGCTCGTGACCTCGCTCATCACCGTGGCGGTGAACCTGCTGGCCGGCTACGCCTTCGCCCAGCTCCGGTTCCGCGGCTCGACGGCGCTCTTCCTCGTCGCTCTGTCCACCCTCATGCTGCCCGTGCAGGTGATCATGGTGGCGCTCTTCCGGCTCGTCACCGAGCTGGGGATCTACGGCAGCTACTGGGCGGTCATCCTGCCGACGGCGGCGTCGGCCTTCGGGGTCTTCCTCGCGCGCCAGTTCATCCTCGGCATCCCGCGCGAGCTCGTGGAGGCGGCGCGCATCGACGGTGCGGGTCACCTGCGGGTCTTCCTCCAGGTCGTGCTGCCGCTGTGCAGGCCGCTCGTGGCGGTGCTCTTCTTCATGAGCCTGCTGCAGACGTGGAACGACTTCGCGTGGCCCCTCATCGCGCTGCGCCAGAACGAGCTCTTCACCCTGCCGATCGGCCTGCTCTACCTGCAGGGCCAGTTCGGCGCCGACTACGGCGGCACCATGGCCTTCGCCCTCATCAGCGTGACCCCCATGGTCGTGCTCTTCCTCGTCTTCCAGCGCTACTTCGTGCAGGGCTTCGCGCGCAGCGGCATCCGCTGACGACCCCGCTGGACCGGGAGCGAGCCGGTCGACCGCCGGCGTCCGCGTCAGCGCCAGCGTCAGAAGGGTGGTGGGCCGGCGTCGTCCCATCCGCCGGTGACGTCGGTCTGGGACGTCGCGCCGGGCTCTCCGGTGGTCGCCTCGTCGAGCACAGGGCTCCCGCCCTCGGGTTAGGACGGGAGCTGGGGAACCTCGTGCCGCTGGCGGGCGAGCTCGGCGTGCACCCGGTCCAGGTCGTGGGCGGCGGAGTCGCGGTGGGGGTAGCGGGGTCCGCCGAGGAGGTGGTCCTCGAGGGCGGCGGCGGCCGCGTCGGCGGCGTCGGTCTTCCCGCGGAGGTGGTCGGTGGCGCGGAGTGCGGGTCGGGGCAGGAGGGGCCGGGCGGGGACGTGGACGGTCTGGCCGAGCGGGGTGGTCCAGGTCAGGCCGGGGTCGCGGGCGTCGTCGGTCATGGGGGCGGCCGTCCATCCGTGGTGGTGCTTGGCGAGGTGGTGGCGGCGGCACAGGACGTCGAGGTTGCACGGGCAGGTCGGCCCGCCGGTGGCGTGGGGGGTGCGGTGGTCGAGGTCGCAGCGGGTCGCGGGCGTGCGGCAGCCGGGGGCCTGGCAGCGGGGTGAGCGGGTGCGCACCCAGCGGGCGCAGGCGTCGGTGGGCGCGTACGGGACGGGCCCTCCGGCGGCGGTGGCGTAGGAGCAGCCGGGGCGTCGGGCGGCGCGGCGCAGCGAGGTGTGCCGCGAGGTCGGTGAGGGGCCCGTCACCGGCCCGGGCGGGGAAGGCGGCGGTGACGGAGGCGACGGCGCGTCCTCGGCTGCCCGCGCCTGTGCTGTCCCGGCCGCGGGCGTGGGCGTGGGCGTCCCGGCTGCGGCTGCAGGTGCGGTCTGGGCGGGGTCGGCGGGTGGCACCCACGCCGGCGACTCCGGTGGCGACGGCGCAGGATCGTCGGGGACGTCGGGGGTGTCGGGGGTGACGACGCGCACGGTGATCGCTGCCGCGCGGCCGCGTCGGGCCGGTGCGGTCCGGGGGCCCTTCCCCGACGGACCGGGCAGCGGCGCGGCCATGGTGGTGGGGTCGAGGGTCATGAGGTGGCCGTCGAGGCCGACGAGGTGGCCGGTGAGCGGTGCGGTCAGGGCGCGGCGGAAGCGGTGCCCGGCGGCGAGGAGCTCGGCGACGGCCATGGCCGGGACGGGTCCGAGGGTGGGGTGCTGGGCGGGGTCGTCGTCCAGGCCGAGGAGGCTGGTCAGGGCGACGGTGATCTGCGGGCCGTGGGGGCTGCGCGCCCGGGGCGTGACCGTGGTCGCTGCCGCAGCCACGTCCGCGCCGGCGCTCTGGCCAGCGGGCAGGTCGGTGGTGGTGGCGAGGTCGACGAGGGCGTCGAAGCGGCGGGCGTCGATGCCCCGCCGGTCCGGCAACCCCGTCCCACGGTCGCTCAGGGCGAGGGGGTCCAGGCCCGCGGACGTCGCGGCGTGCGGGTCGACCCGCCTGTGCTCCCCGGCCCGGGCCCGGGCGGTGGTGGTCAGCCGCTCGAAGACGCAGGCCAGGTCCAGCACCGGGCCGGTCGCGACCAGCTGCGCCATCCCGTCGTCCACCGGGAACAGGCGCACCCCGCGGGCGCACGTCGCCCGCCGCACCCGCCGGCGCACCGCCTCCGGGTCGGTCGTCGCGACCAGGTGACGCACCCGCGCCCGCAGCGCCGGGGCCGTCAGCGGGCCCAGGTCCGCGGCCAGGGCCGCGTCCACCGCTGCCGCGTGAGGGGCCGAGAGGGTGACGGTCTCGTCGGCGACCAGGCGGGAGCGCTGTGGGTCGATCCGCCCGGCCTCCAACGCGGCCAGCGTGACCGGCAGCCGGGTCGTCACCGCGAGGGCCTCGGCGACCAGGTCCTGCGCCCGCCGCAGCGGCACGACCAGCGCGACCGCCAGCTCGGCCGCGGCGGCCTCGAACGCTAGACCCGCATCCCGCCCCGACCCCGACGTCGGCACTGACCCAGCGCCGGAGCCGGCCGCCCTCACCGCGACACCGACCGCCCCCGCCGCGCGGTCGCCGGCACCGGACCCGCCGTCGCCGGCACCCTCACCAGCGTCGGCCACCGGCGCCGCCGGCCCACCCGACGCGCCCATCTCGTCCACCAGCGCGGCGACCTGCCGCAGCAGCCCCGCCCACGCCACCGACCGCGCCACCTCCAGCGCGACGACCGCCTGCACCCGACCCAGCGCGCGCGACCGCACCGCCGACCGCACCCTCCCCGTCTCGCGCACCAGGTCTGCGGCGCCGTGGTCGGCGCCGGAGGTCGGGCCGGCGTGGACGGGCGAGGACGGCGGTGCGACGTCCTCGTCGCCATCCCGTCGCCTCGCCTCGAACATGCGTACGAGAGTAGGGGCGGGATCCGACAACGGGTCCACGTCTGCCCCGCCTGTGGACGGGGCTCGTTGGGCTCGCCCCTGTGCGCATCCGAGACGGCCGCGGCGGCCGCCCGCCCGTCCTCGTGGCGCTCAGGTGCGGGTGTCGAGACCGCCCAGGTCGCCCAGGTCGCCCAGGTCGTCGTGGTCGTCGAGGTCCAGCTGCCCGCCCAGCTCGTCGAGCTCGTCGGCGGGCAGGTCCAGCTCCGCGCGGAGCTCGGCGCGGTCCGCCAGCAGCCCGGGCAGCGCGTCGATCCCCGCGGCCGCCGGGTCGGTCTCGGTGTCGCGCAGCACGCGGGAGGCCGCCAGCGTGTACCAGCGGTGCGCGTCCTCGAGGCGGCCGTGCTCCCACAGCGAGAGGGCGACGTCGCCGAGCGCCTCGGCGGGCGTCGGGCGCTCCTTGCGCAGCTCCTGGGCCAGGCGGTCGGCCTCCTCCTGCCTCTCTGCGCGCAGCAGGAGGCCGTAGAGGGCTCCCCTCGGGTCCGTCTCCGCCGGGCCGTCCGTCGCGACCGCCCGGTGCAGGAGCGCGACGCCGCCGTCGACGTCGCCGCCCGCCCCTCGCAGGGTCCCCGCCGTGGAGAGCAGCTCGCGGGTGCTCACCTCGTCGTCCGGGTGGGGGTCCTCGACCCACGCCAGCAGCGTGGAGACGGCGGCCAGCGGGTCGTCGACCTCGAGGGCCTGCTGGGCCACCTCGGAGAAGGCCTCGAGGGTGACGGGAGGGCGCACGGCACGACGGTAGCGGTGGTCCCACGCTGAGCCGGCGGCCACCTCTCGGGCTCGCCCGACGGCTGTGAGGACGAGTTGCCGCGGCCGTCACACGTCGCGACGCGCGTGCAACACGGGCTCCTTAGCGTCCTCGCCACGGGACGCCGGGCCGAGCGCCCGGCGCCCGTCACCACCCGGTCGTCGAAGGACGAGGAGCTCCGCATGGCCGTGCAGGCGCAGCAGACGTGGCGGGACCCCCGCCCTCTCACAGGGACGGTCGGCGTGCCCGGGGGCGCGGGACGCAGGCCCTGGTCCGCCGCAGCGGACGGCGCCGGTGTCCGCGTCGTCGCAGGGTCGGTGCAGGTCTGATGGCGGAAGGGGAGGGGGCCGGGGCGACGGCACGGGCCGCGGCCGAGGTCCCGGCGCCCCGGCGCGGGGGCGCGCGCGGGAAGCGGCGCCTCGTCGTCGTGGGCAACGGCATGGCCGGCGCACGCACGCTCGAGGAGCTGCTCGAGCGCGGCGGCGGCGAGCTCTTCGACATCACCGTCTTCGGCGACGAGCCGTACGGCAGCTACAACCGGGTCATGCTCAGCCACGTCCTCGCGGGGGAGGGCGACGAGGCCGGCATCGTCCTCAACCCGCGCGAGTGGTACTCCGACAACGGGATCGACCTGCGCTGCGGGGTGCGCGTCACCTCCGTCGACGTGCACGTGAAGGAGGTCGTCGACGCGACCGGCGCCACGACGCCCTACGACGTCCTCGTGCTCGCCACGGGCAGCTCGTCGCGGATCCCGCCCATGGACGGCGTCCGCCGCCCGGACGGGAGCCTGCTGCCGGGCGTCCAGGGCTTCCGGGGGCTCGACGACACCCGGCAGCTGCTGGCCGACGCCCGCGCCCACCGGCGCGCCGTCGTCGTCGGCGGCGGGCTGCTCGGCCTCGAGGCGGCCTACGGGCTGCGCGAGCACGGGCTGGAGGTGACGGTGGTCCACTCGGCCGCCCACCTCATGAACGCCCAGCTCGACGCGGCCGGCGGGGCCGTGCTCCGCCGCTCGGTCGAGGGGCTCGGCGTCACGGTGCTCACCGGGACCCGCACCACCGGGGTGACGGGGGAGGAGCGAGTGACCGGCGTCGTCCTCACCGACGGCACGCACGTCCCGGCGGACGTGGTCGTGCTCACCGCGGGGATCACGCCGAACGCCGAGCTCGCCCTGCGCGCCGGGCTGACGGTCGAGCGCGCGGTCGTCGTCGACGACCAGATGCGCTGCACGGGCACGGGTCTCGCCGAGGGCGCCCCCGGGGTCGGCGGCGCCACCGGGGGCGCGCCCGACGGCGTCTACGCCGTCGGCGAGTGCGTGCAGCACCGCGGCGTCGTCTACGGCCTCGTCGCGCCGCTGTGGGAGCAGGCGACCGTCCTGGCCGACGTGCTCACCGGCGCGGACCCTCGCGCCGAGTACCACGGCTCGCGCACGTGCACGACGCTCAAGGTCGCGGGCGTGGACGTCGTGTCCATGGGCCTGTCCGAGCCCGAGCGCGCCGAGGACGAGGTCCTCGTCGTCTCGGACTCCTCCCGGGGCGTCCACCAGTCCGTCGTCGTCCGGGACGGTCGCGTCGTCGGCGCCACGCTCGTCGGGGACGTGCGGAGGACCCCGGCGCTGCGCCAGGCCTTCGACCGCCAGCTGCCCCTCCCCGAGGAGCGCCTGCGGCTGCTGCTCGACCTCGGTGCCGCGGGAGAGGAGCAGGGCGCCGCCGAGCTCCCCGACGACGCGCAGGTCTGCCACTGCAACGGCGTGACGAAGGGCACCATCACGGGCGCCGTGACGAGCGGCTGCTCGAGCGTCAAGGGCGTCATGGACGCCACCCGCGCCGGCAAGGGCTGCGGCTCCTGCAAGGGCCTCGTCGGCCAGCTCGTCGACCTGGCAGCGGACGGCTCCCTCGTGGAGGACCCCTCGGTCCACTGGTACGTGCCGGGCGTGCCCCTGCGCAAGCACGAGCTCGTCGCCGCCATCCGCGAGCAGCACCTCACGAGCGTCTCCGCCGTCTTCGCCGCCCTCGCGCCCGGCGGCGAGCACGACGCGAAGAGCGCGATGGGGCTCACCTCGCTGCTGCGGACCCTCTGGCCCGACGAGCTCGTCGACGAGCGCGGTGGTCGGTTCATCAACGACCGCGTCCACGCGAACATCCAGCGCGACGGCACCTTCTCCGTCGTCCCGCAGATGAAGGGCGGCGTCACGACGCCCGAGCAGCTCCGGACGATCGCGGACGTCGCCGAGAAGTACGAGGTCGGCATGATCAAGGTCACCGGCGGTCAGCGCATCGACCTCCTCGGCATCCGCAAGGAGGACCTGCCCGCGGTGTGGGCCGACCTCGGGATGCCGTCGGGCTACGCCTACGGCAAGTCCATGCGCACGGTGAAGACCTGCGTGGGCACCGACTTCTGCCGCTTCGGCCTCGGTGACTCGACCCAGCTCGGCATCGACATGGAGACCCGCTTCCAGGGCCTGGAGACGCCGGCGAAGCTCAAGATGGCCGTGGTCGGATGCCCGCGGAACTGCGCCGAGGCCTACGTCAAGGACGTCGGCGTCGTGGCGGTCGGCGCCGGCCGGTGGGAGATCCACGTCGGCGGCGCCGCGGGCGCGAGCGTCCGGAAGGGCGACCTGCTGGCGACCGTGTCCTCCCCGCGGGAGGTCATGACGGTGACCGGGCGCTTCGTGCAGCTCTACCGGGAGTGGGGCAACTGGCTGGAGCGGACGTACGACTTCGTCCCGCGGATGGGGCTGGAGCGGCTCCGGGCCGTGCTGCTCGAGGACTCGGACGGCCTCGTCGCCGGGCTGGACGCGGCGCTCGAGGCGTCCGTGGGCGCCTACCGCGACCCCTGGGCCGAGGGAGCCCAGCCCCGGACGCCCGGGCAGTTCCGCACCGCGCTGCCGCTCGTCCCGCTCCCGCTCGTGCCCTCCCGTCCGACGGGCGCCCCGGGCGGCCTGCAGCCCGACGCGCGCAGCGGCTCGGCGGCGGTCCCCGTCGCGGCGGGAGCCGACCGGTGAGCGCGACCCGCGTGACCACGGCGGCCCCAGGGGCCGTCGCCGACCCGCCGGGCGCCGCGGGCGTCGACGTCGGCCCGCTGGAGGACTTCGCCGTGGGGGAGGGGCGCGCCGTCGTCGTCGAGGGGCGGCAGGTCGCCGTCTTCCGCCACCGCGACGGGCGGCTGTCCGCGCTCGACGCGGTGTGCCCCCACTCCGGCGGTCCGCTGGCGGACGGGCAGACGGACGACCGCGTCGTCGTCTGCCCCCTGCACCTCAACGTCTTCGAGCTCGCGACCGGTCGCTCGTGCAGCGGCCAGCGCGACGTCGCCGCGCACGCGGCCACCCTCGAGGACGGGCGCGTGCGGGTCGTGCTCGGCGGTGCCCCGGACCCGGGGCGCGCACCACGGCCGTAGCCCGCGGCGGGCCATGATGGCCCGGCACGCCGAGCGCGCCGGCCCACGGCCGGCGCGCCCCGACGCCGGAGGTCCCATGAGCCCCACGAGCCCCCCACCCACCGCCGAGGGCGCACCCAGCGCCCCGGCGCGCGAGCTCGACCGGACCCAGCTCGTGGGGGCGACCATCGGGGTGACGAGCGACCGCCGGTCCGAGGAGCTCATCGGCACCTT
The DNA here is from genome assembly GCF_013004605.1 of Pseudokineococcus marinus. Classification (GTDB taxonomy): domain Bacteria; phylum Actinomycetota; class Actinomycetes; order Actinomycetales; family Quadrisphaeraceae; genus Pseudokineococcus; species Pseudokineococcus marinus. The sequence goes on along the minus strand of NZ_JABEMA010000031.1, from coordinate 636 downwards.
CACGCGTCGCGGCGCGCGGGTCGTCCACGCGCCGACCATGCGCATCGTGCCGGTGACCGAGGACGCCGACCTGCTCGCCGGCACGCGGTCGGCGATCGCGGACCCGCCCGAGGTCCTCCTCGCGACCACCGGGATCGGCATGCGCGCGTGGGTCGAGGCGGCCGACGCGGCGGGGCTCGCCGACGACCTGCTCGCGGCGCTGCAGGGCGCCCACGTCGTGGCGCGGGGGCCGAAGGCCCGCGGCGCCCTGCGCGCGGCCGGGCTGCCCGAGCACTGGACGGCGAGCAGCGAGCAGACGGCAGAGGCCGTCGAGCACCTCGTCGCCGAGGGCGTCCAGGAGCGCTCGGTCCTCGTGCAGATGCACGGCGCCGCCGACCTCGAGGAGCTGCAGCCGCTCGTCGCCGCCGGCGCTCGCGTGCGGACGGTGACGCCGTACCACTGGCGCGCGCCCCGGGACCCCGGCGCCGTCGACCGCCTCGTCGACGCCGTCGTCGCCCGCTCGCTCGACGCCGTGACCTTCACCGCGGCACCCGCCGTCGTGGCGCTCCTCGACGCCGCGGCCGCCCGGGGCCTGCGCGAGGAGCTCGTCGCCGCCCTCGCGGCGGGCCGGCCCGGCGCGGGGGAGGGCGGCGTCCT
>NZ_JABEMA010000309.1 GCF_013004605.1 Pseudokineococcus marinus | reverse complement strand
GGGACGACGCCCGGCGCCACGCGGCGGCTCGTCAGCGACGCGCTCGCGGCGCTGCGCCGGGAGCTCGGGGCGGGCGGGCACGGCGACGAGCTCGGGGCGGGCGGGCACGGCGACGAGCTCGGGGCGGGCGGGCACGGCGACGAGGGAGACGGGCGATGATGAGGAGGCGGGTCGTGGACGAGCAGGTGGTGGCGGACGGGCGGAGCAGGAGCACGGACGAGGGCGCGGCGGTGCGTCGCCTGCGCGCCGCGACGTCGGAGGGGCTGCGCCGCCCCGTCGTGCCGACGACGGCGAGGGCCGGAGCCGATGTCGGCTTCTCCGTGCGGCAGACGGAGATCGGTCGCGTCCTGCTCGCGGACGGGCCGGGTGGCGCGCTCGTCGCGTCGACGTTCGTGCCGGACGACGCCGCCCTCGAGCGGGTCCTGCGGCGCCTGGCCGCGGGGGTGTCACCGCGCGTCGTCGAGGCGCCGGGCCGGACGGCGCGCGCGGCGGACGAGCTGGCGGAGTACCTCGCAGGGGAGCGCCGCGCCTTCGACGTCCCCGTCGACCTCGAGCTCGCGACGCCGTTCCAGCGCGCGGTGCTCGAGCGGCTCGCCGGCGTCGGGTACGGCCGGCGGACGACGTACGGCGCGCTGGCCCGCGACCTCGGTCGCGCGAGCGCGTCCCGGGCCGTCGGGGCGGCGCTCGGCGCCAACCCGGTCTGCGTCGTCCTGCCGTGCCACCGCGTCGTCGCGGGCACCGGGGCGCTCACCGGCTACGCGGGCGGCCTCGAGGCCAAGCGGCGGCTGCTCGAGCTGGAGGGCGCCGCCGACCGGGCCGGGTGAGCGGCCGACGGGGAGGACGAGCTCGTCCTGCGGTGGCATCGCCGCAGGTCAGCGGTTCGACGCATCGCGAGACCGGACCCTTCGTCCTCCCCGGCGGCGGCCCTCGGCGGGCGGAGGCGGCTCGTCGCGGCTGACGTCCTCGGCGACCGTCGTCCGAGCCGTGAGCCGTCCACCGGATGTTCACCCGGCCCGAGCGGCGGGAGGGGTGCGGTCTGCCTAGCGTGCGGGAGCACCCGCCGGCGACGAGGAGACGACCGTGAGCCACCAGCCCCAGGACGAGCAGCCCGACGTGCGTCCCGACCCCGACGCTGCGCCGTCGGCCGCCCACACGCCCGGCGCGAGCGCCGACCCGCCGTCCGAGGCGTCGGACCCGGGCGTGCGCCCCGTCGACGAGGACGCCCCCGGCATCACCCAGCACGTCGGGCAGGACGAGTCGACGCAGCGGGCGGACGACGGCGAGGACGCCTACGAGGAGGCGCGCAGCCGCGCCGAGGCGAGCGGCGCGACGAGCTTCTCGGTCACGACGCGCCGCGAGGGCGACGACGGGGGCGTGCCGGGGGCTCGGTGAGCGGCGCCGCGCCCCGGGCCGGGGGTCAGTCCCCGGCGTGCTGGCGCAGGTACCGGCCGAAGTGGGGCACGGTGAAGGCGATCCGCCCGCGCTCGGCGCTCCAGACGAGGCCCTTCTTCATGAGGGCGTCGCGGGCGGGGGAGAGGGACTGCGGCTTGCGGCCCAGCCGGGCGGCGACCTCCGACGTCGCGACGGCGCCGTCACCCGCCTCGGCGCCGAGATCGGCCATCGCCCGCATGTACTCGCGCTCGGCCGGCGTCGCGCGCTCGTAGCGCGAGCCGAAGAAGCCGACGGCGAGCTCGGCCTCCGCCTGCGGGGCGGCGACGGCGACGTCCTCGGCCGTGATGGGCGACGCCGTCGCCACGTCCCAGACGGCCTTGCCGTAGGACTGCACGAAGTACGGGTAGCCGTCGGTGGCGACGTGGAGCGCCTCGAGGGCCTCGGGCGTGAAGTCGGCGTCCTCCTCCTGCGCGGGCGTCCGCAGCGCGCGGTCGGCCTGCTCGCGCTCGAGCGCGCCGATGCGGAGGTAGCGGAAGAGCCTCTCGCTGTAGGACTTCGAGGCCGAGAGGACGGCGGGCAGGTGCGGCAGCCCGGCGCCCACGACGAGCAGGGGCAGGCCCTGCTGGCTCAGCTCGTGGCAGGCGGCGCAGAGCCCGGAGACGTCCTCGGGGCCGAGGTCCTGCATCTCGTCGATGCAGACGGCGATGCCGCGCCCCGTGCTGGCGGCCAGCCCCGCGACGTCGGTGAGGAGCTCGACGAGGTCGATCTCGATGTCGCCCGAGTCGGCGCGGCCCACGGCGGCGGGGACGTCGATGCCCGGCTGCCAGCGGTCGCGCATCTTGGGAGCGCTGCGGGCCGAGCGGGCCCCGGCGCCGGCGGGCACCGGCTCGGCGGTGGCGCGCAGCGCGAAGGCCTTGACGACGCCGAGCACCTCGGCGGCCTCGTCGGGGTTGCGCCCCGAGAGCTCGCGGACGGCCTGGTGCAGCGCGGCGGCCAGCGGGCGGCGCAGCGGCTGGTCGGGCCGGGCCTCGAGCTTGCCGGTGCCCCACCCGCGCCGGACGGCCGCCGAGCGCAGGGCGCCGAGCAGCACGGTCTTGCCGACGCCGCGCAGCCCGGTGAGGACGACGGACCGCTCCGGGCGCCCCCGCGCGAGCCGCTCGAGGACGACGTCGAAGGACTCGAGCTCGCGGTCGCGTCCGGCGAGCTCGGGCGGGCGCTGCCCGGCGCCGGGGGCGTAGGGGTTGCGCACGGGGTCCACGCGCGGACGGTAGCCGCGCCGCGCGGCCGCCCCCGGGACGTCTGGGCCCGTCTAGGCGTGTCGCCAGACGGGCCCAGACGCTCCACCCGGCTCCCTCTCCGACGCGAAGGTGACGCCCCCTTGACGTGAGGGAAGCCCTCAGGCGTGAAGGAGGCGTCACCTTCACCTGGGGGAGGCCCTCAGGCGTGAAGGGGGCGTCACCTTCGCGTGGGGGAGGTCCTCAGGGGTGAAGGGGGCGTCACCTCCGCGGGGAGGCGTCAGAGGACGCGGGGCTCCTGGCCGGACTCGCTGACCATGGGGCGCTCGGCCTCGTACCAGGCGCCCATGCCGCCGGCGACGTCGACGGCGTCGACACCGTTCTGCTGCAGCCACGCGGCGGCGCGGGCGGACCGCCCGCCGGAGCGGCAGACGACGTGGACGTCGCCCTCGGGCAGCTCGCCGACGCGGGCGGGCAGGTCGCCGAGCGGGATGTGGACGGCGCCGGGCGCGTGGCCGGCGGCCCACTCGTCGTCCTCGCGGACGTCGACGAGGACGGCGTCCTCGGGGACGTCGGCGGCGGGCACGCGGCGCTGGTCGTCGCTCACGGGGTCTCCCTGGGGTGGTCGGTGGCGGGGTCGACGGTCGGGCCGCGGAGCGCCTCCGGCGCCGACGGGCCCATTCGATCATGCCCCGACGCGCGCGCAGGCCGCCCGCCCGGAGGGGCCGGGTGCGGCGGGGAACCGCGGACGCCCTCCCGCGCGTCGGTCCTCACAGGGCGGTGGCCCCACCGCCCGGGAGGCGCCCACCCGTGCGCCTCCCCGAGCGACGCGGGACCCCACGCGCGAGCGACCGCGAGACGAGCGAGGACACCATGCCGACGCCCACCGCCCCGACCGACCGGCGCCCGACCGACCGGCGCCGCGGCGCCGCCCGCCGGCGCGCCCGCCGCGCGGTGCTCGCGCTGCCGG
>NZ_JABEMA010000308.1 GCF_013004605.1 Pseudokineococcus marinus | reverse complement strand
CCTCTCGGGCGTCCCCCTCGCCCGGGTCGTCGCGAGCCCGCTGGAGCGCACCGTCGCGACGGCCCGCGCCCTCCTCGCCGTCGGCGGGACGGCCCGCCGCCCGCGCCCCGACCTCGTCGAGGAGCCCCGGCTGCTCGAGTGCGACTACGGGGAGTGGACCGGTCGCGGCCTGCGCGAGCTGGCGAGGGAGCCGCACTGGAAGGTCGTGCAGGGCCACCCCAGCGCCGCCCAGTTCCCCGGCGGCGAGTCCCTGCGCGACGTCCAGGCCCGGGCGCTCGCGGCGGTCCGCGAGCACGACGCCGCGGTCGCGGCGGAGCACGGCGCGGACGCCGTGTGGGTCGCCGTCTCCCACGGCGACGTCATCAAGGCGGTGCTCGCCGACGCCCTGGGCCAGCACCTCGACAGCTTCCAGCGCATCGTCGTCGACCCGGCCTCGGTCTCGGTCGTCCGGTACACCCCGCTGCGGCCCTTCGTCGTCCGCACCAACGACACCGGTGGCGACCTCGCCTCCCTCGCGCCGCCGCCGCGGCGCCGGCGCCGGGCGGCGGCGTCCTCCGACGCCGCGGTGGGCGGCGGGGCCGGGGCCTGAGCCGGCCGGTGGCCGGCGCGGGCGCTGGGTAGTCTCGACGGCATGCCAGCGCAGGTCTTCGACTACGACCCGCCGGACCGCTTCGTCGCCGGCACGGTGGGGCCGGCGGGCTCGCGCACCTTCTTCCTCCAGGCGCGGGCGCGCAGCACCGGGCCCGTGCCCGTCGTCGTCTCGGTCGCCCTCGAGAAGCAGCAGGTCGCCACCCTGGCCGAGAAGGTCGAGGAGCTCCTCGACGAGGTGGTGCGCCGCAGCGGCGGCGAGGCGCCCGTGCCCGCGGTCACCCCCGTCGGGGCGGGCGACACCGAGCCGCTCGACACCCCCATCGAGGAGGAGTTCCGGGTCGGGACGATGAGCCTGCAGTGGGACGGCGACCGCGGCGTCGTCGTCATCGAGTGCTTCTCCGTCGAGGAGGACGAGGCCGGCGGCGGCCTGGGGGAGGGGCCCGAGCCCGACGCCCGGTCCGTCCTGCGGGTCTCCCTGTCCGGCGCCAGCGCCCGCGGCTTCGCCCAGCGGGCCTCGGCCCTCGTGGCGGCCGGCCGCCCGCCGTGCCCGTTCTGCCAGGGCCCGCTGGACCCCGAGGGCCACGTCTGCCCGCGCGCCAACGGGTACCGCCGCTGACCGGGCGCGGCGGGGCGCCCGCGGGCCCGCGGCCCGGCGTCCCGAGCGACGGGGACGCGCTGGCGGACCTGCTCTCGCGCGGGGACCTCGAGGTCGTCGGACGCATCTCCGGCTCCTCGAACGTCACCCTGCTCGCCACCTGCCGGGACGGCGGCACGGCCGTCCGGTGCGTCTACAAGCCCGTCCGCGGCGAGCGGCCGCTCCACGACTTCCCCGACGGCACGCTCGCCGGGCGCGAGGTCGCGGCCTCGCTGGTCTCGCGCGCGGGCGGGTGGGGCGTCGTGCCCACGACCGTCCTGCGCGACGGCCCGCTGGGGCCCGGGTCCGTGCAGCGCTGGGTGCACCCGCCGCGCGACGCCCCGCTCGACGAGGAGGCCGCCGACGAGGGCGTCGTCGACCCGTACCGCGCCGTGGACCCCGACCACGAGGACCCCGACGACGAGGGCGGGGACGACGAGGGCGGGGAGGGGCCGGACGAGGCGGACCGGGTGGAGGAGGACCTCGACGACGAGCACCTGCTGGGCGAGCCCGGCGCCGGGCTCGTCGACGTCGTCCCCCAGGGCGAGGTGCCCGCGGGGTGGCGCGGCGTCCTCGAGGCCTGGGGGCCCTACGGCGAGCCGGTGACCCTCGTCCACGCCGACGACCCGCGCCTGCTGTCGGTGGCCGTCTTCGACGTCGTCGCCAACAACGCCGACCGCAAGGCCGGCCACCTGCTGCTGGGGCGCCCTGCGGCCGCGGACCCGGCGTCCGCCGCCGCGCGGGCCTCCGGCCCGCCCGTGCACGGCATCGACCACGGCCTCGTCCTGCACGCCGAGGGCAAGCTGCGCACCGTCCTGTGGGGCTGGGCGGGGGAGCCGCTGCCGGACGTCGAGCTCGAGGCCCTCGACCGCCTTCGGGCGGCCCTGCGCGACGGCCTGGAGGACGAGCTGCAGGCCCTCCTCACCGGGCGGGAGGTGCGGGCGCTGCGCACGCGCGTCGACCGGCTCCTGCGCGGCGCCGTCATGCCGCAGCCGCCGGAGCACCGCAGCGCGGTGCCCTGGCCCGTGTTCTGACGCACGGCGGTCCGGCGCGTCCGGAGGCTCCCGCGGCGCCGACTAGGGTCGCGCCGTGAAGTCCTGGTCCTCCCCGCACCTGCCGCACCTGCCGGGCACGGGAGGGCCCGTCTCGCTGCACGACAGCGCCTCCCGCAGCGTGCGCCCCACGTCCCCGGGCCCGGTCGCCGGGCTCTACGTGTGCGGCATCACCCCCTACGACGCGACCCACATGGGGCACGCGTCGACCTACCTCGCCTTCGACCTCCTCGTCCGCGCGTGGCGCGACGCCGGGCACGAGGTCCGGTACGTCCAGAACGTCACCGATGTCGACGAGCCGCTGCTCGAGCGCGCGACCGCGACGGGCGTGGACTGGCGCGACCTGGCGGCTCGCGAGACCGACCTCTTCCGCGAGGACATGACGGCGCTCGGCGTCGTCCCGCCGGACGTCTACCTCGGCGCCGTCGAGACGGTGCCGAGGGCGGCCGCGGCCGTCTCCGAGCTCGTCCGCCGCGGCGCCGCCTACCGGGTCGAGGCCACGGGCGACGTCTACTTCGACGTCACCGCCGACGAGGCCTTCGGGGGCGTCAGCGGGTACGACCCGGCGACGATGGCGCAGCTGTCGGCCGAGCGGGGCGGCGACCCGACGACGCCGGGCAAGCGGTCCCCGATCGACCCCGTGCTGTGGCGCGCCGCCCGCGAGGACGAGCCGTCGTGGGACGGCGGCGACCTCGGCCCCGGGCGCCCCGGGTGGCACATCGAGTGCGTCGCCATCGCGCTGGACCACCTCGGGTCCGGCTTCGACGTCCAGGGCGGCGGCTCCGACCTCGTCTTCCCCCACCACGAGATGGGCGCCTCCCACGCCCACGTCCTCACGGGCACCCGGCCCTACGCGCAGCTGTACGCCCACGGCGGGATGGTGGCGCTCGACGGCGAGAAGATGAGCAAGTCGCGCGGCAACCTCGTGCTCGTCTCCGCGCTGCGCCGCGCGGGGGAGGACCCGGCGGCCGTGCGCCTCGCCGTCCACGCCCACCACTACCGCGACGACTGGCCGTGGACCGACGAGGGCCTGCAGGTCGCCCGCGAGCGGCTGGAGCGCTGGCGCGCCGCCGTGGCGATGCCGCAGGGCCCCGACGCTGCGCGGGTGCTCGACGGCGTGCGCAGCCGCCTGGCCGACGACCTCGACGCCCCGGGCGCCCTCGCCGTCGTCGACGCGTGGGTGGACGCCCAGCTGGCGCAGGACCTCTCGCACGCCCCGGGCGACCCGCAGGGCGACGCCGCGGCGCCCGCGCTGGTCGCCGACGTCGTCGAGGCGCTGCTCGGGGTGCCCCTGCGGGTCGGCTGACGGCCGG
>NZ_JABEMA010000307.1 GCF_013004605.1 Pseudokineococcus marinus | reverse complement strand
CCACCGCAGCCGGCGTCGTGCGCCGGGCGCGGGCCGCCCGGGACGTCGCCGACCTGGACGCCCGCGTCGCCGACTGCCGCGCCTGCCCGCGGCTCGTCGCCTGGCGCGAGGAGGTGGCCCGGACCCGCCGCCGCGCCCACCGCGACGAGGAGTACTGGGGGCGGCCGGTGCCCGGCTTCGGCGAGCCCGCGTCGCGCCTGCTCGTCCTCGGGCTCGCGCCCGCCGCCCACGGCGGCAACCGCACCGGCCGCGTCTTCACCGGCGACCGGTCGGGCGACTGGATCTTCGCCGCGCTGCACCGCGCCGACCTGGTCAACCAGCCGACGAGCACCGGGCGCGGCGACGGCCTCGTCGCCCCCGGCGCCCGCGTCGCGGCCGCCGTCCGGTGCGCGCCGCCCGACAACGCCCCGCTGCCGGTCGAGCGGGACACGTGCGCGCCGTGGCTGGACCGCGAGGTCGACCTCCTGCCCGGCCTCGCCGTCGTGCTCGCGCTCGGCGGCTTCGCCTGGCAGTCGGCGCTGGGGCTCGCCCGGCGGCGGGGCTGGGGCGTGCCGCGCCCGGCGCCGGTGTTCGGCCACGGCGCCGAGGCGGAGCTCGACCGGCCCGGCGGGGCGCCCGCCGTGCTCCTCGGCAGCTACCACGTGAGCCAGCAGAACACCGCGACCGGCCGGCTCACCGAGCCGATGCTCGACGCCGTCGTCCAGCGCGCGCGCGACCTCGCCCGCGGCGAGGCTGGCCGCTGATCGGCGCCCGGGTCCTGGCGCGCCACCGGCGAGAGGGAGGACGGCCATGGGTTGGAGCGAGCGCGACATCCCCGACCTGAGCGGGCGGACGGCGCTCGTCACCGGCGCCAACAGCGGCCTCGGGCTGCACGTGAGCCGGGCGCTGGCCCAGCACGGCGCCCGCGTGCTCATGGGCGCCCGCGACCGTGACCGCGGCGAGGCGGCGGTCGCGCGCGTGCGCGGTGCGGCGCCGCTGGCGACCGTCGAGCTCGTCGACGTCGACCTCGGCTCGCTCGCCGCCGTGCGCGCGGCGGCCGAGGACGTCCGGTCCCGCACGGACGACCGGCTCGACCTCCTCTTCGCCAACGCGGGCGTCATGGCCGTGCCGCGCCGGGAGACGAGCGACGGCTTCGAGCTGCAGCTGGGCACCAACCACCTCGGGCACTTCGCGCTCGTGGGCCAGGTGCTCCCGGCCCTGCTCGCCGCGCCGGCGGCCCGCGTCGTCAGCACGAGCAGCCAGGCCCACCGGTCCGGGCGCATGGACTTCGACGACCTCATGGGCGAGCGCTCGTACTCGCGGTTCGGCGCCTACGGGCAGAGCAAGCTGGCGAACCTGCTCTTCACCGCCGAGCTGCAGCGGCGCCTCGCCGCGTCCGGGGCGCGGGCGACCGCGGTCGCCGGGCACCCCGGCTGGTCGGCGACCGACCTCCAGGCGGGCGCCACGAGCGGGGTCCGCGTGCCGGGGGCCCGCGCCGTCATGGGCCTGGCCAACCGCCTCTTCGCGCAGAGCGACGCGGCGGGCGCCCTGCCCCTGCTCCGCGCGGGGACCGACCCGGCGGTGGAGGGCGGGGACTACCTCGGCCCCGACGGCCGCGGGGAGATGCGGGGCGCGCCCGTGCGCGTCGGGCGCTCCGAGCGGGCGGAGAGCGTCGCCGACGCGCAGCGGCTGTGGGCCGAGAGCGAGCGGCTCACCGGGGTCGTCTACGAGCTCCCCGTCCCGGCGTAGCGGCGCGCGACGGCGACCCGGCCGCTGCGGCGGGCGCGGCTAGGGTCGGCGCCGGGGGTCGCCCGGGGCTCGCGCCGCGGCGCGGGGACGGCCCACCGGCCCCCGTAGCCCAACGGCAGAGGCAGGCGCCTTAAAAGCGCTGCAGTGCGGGTTCGAGTCCCGCCGGGGGTGCGTGTCGAGGGCGCACGCCGGCAGCGCCGGACCTCCGGGGCGGCGGGGTGCGGCCGACCGGGCCGCTGGGCGCGGCCTGTGGAACTCCTCGGCACCCGGCGGCGTTGCACGGGGTGAGCGCGACGGCTCCGCCGTCCCGGCTCGAGCACGGCCCACCACGCACGCGGATGAGGAGTCCCATGCAGAGCAGCAACCCCGTCTTCAAGAACGACAAGGCGTTCTCGCAGGGCGGCTACGCCACCTTCGACACCGACCGCCGGGGCCGCGGTCAGGCGCCGACGTGGGGCGGCTCGGGCTCCGCGCAGGACATGACGCCGCAGCAGCTGCAGGACATGTACGCGCAGCCGTCGGCGGGCGCCGCCCAGCGCGGGCGCATGACCTACGACGACGTCGTCGTCCGCACGGGTGCGCTCTTCGGCGTCCTGCTCGTGGCCGCGGCGGCGACCTGGGTCCTGACGCCGGTCGGCGCGGGCCTGGGCTTCGTCCTGCCGGCCATGCTCGTCGCCGCGGGGCTCGGGATCTGGGCGCAGCTGAGCAAGAAGATCCGGCCCGGCGTGATGATGGCGTACGCGCTGCTCATGGGCATCGCGCTCGGCGCCATCAGCCAGGTCTACGAGGCGGCCTTCGCGGGCGTCGTCCCGGCCGCCGTCCTCGGCACCCTCGGCGCCTTCGCGGCCATGCTCGTGGCGTACAAGACCAAGCTCGTGCGCGCGACGCCGAAGTTCGTCCGCTTCATGAGCATCGCGGTGATGGGCTACCTCGCCGTGGTCGTCGTCAACCTGCTCGTCGCCGTCTTCACCGGCTCGAGCATCTACACGAGCCCGCTCGGCTGGCTCTTCAGCCTCATCGGCGTCGGCCTGGCCTCCTTCATGCTCATCATCGACTTCGACGTCATCGAGCAGGGCGTGAAGAACGGCCTCCCGCAGCAGTTCGCGTGGAAGGCGGCGTTCGGCCTCGTGACGACGCTCGTGTGGCTGTACGTCGAGATGCTGCGGCTGCTCGCCATCCTCCGCGGCAACGACTGACGCTCCCCGCGTGAGCACGGGCGACACCCCGGCCGACGCGGCGCGGCGCGAGCTGCGCCGCTGCCTCGACCGGATCGCCGCCCTCGGGCCCGGCCGCCTCGTGCGGCCGGGCCCCGGTGCGTCTGCGGGCGGTGCGTCGGGGGGACCCGTGGGCGTCGAGGCGGTGGGGTCCGGCGCGGCCGCCCGCCCCGTCGACGTCGTCCGCCCCGTGCTGCAGCACCTCGCCGACGCCGGCGCCGACCTCGAGGGCGAGCCCCGGCGCGCCGTGCCCGAGCTCGGGGCCCACGCCCTCGGCGACCAGCTCGCCGTCCTCGCGGGCGACGTCCTCGCCGCGGCGGACGCGCGCGGTGACGACGCCGCCGTCGTCGACCTGCACGACCGCCTCGTCGCCCTGCGCCGCGCCCTCTGACGCCTGCAGCGCGCAGCGCGTCCCGAGGTGGAGGTCGCGTCACCTCCCCGCTGGGGAGGCTCTCAGGGGTGGAGGAGTCGTCACCGTGGCGAGAGAGTCACCTCCGGGGTGAAGGAGGCGTCACCTTCGCGCTGGGGAGGCGCTCGGGCGTGGAGGAGGCGTCACCTTCGCGGTGCGAGCGCCCCAGCGGGTGAAGGAGGGGTCACCTCCGCGACGGGCGCCCTCAGCGGTCGGCGCGACGGCGCAGCCGCGCCCAGGCGCCGAGCGGGCCGCGGGCGGCTCCGTCGCGGTGCGCG
>NZ_JABEMA010000306.1 GCF_013004605.1 Pseudokineococcus marinus | reverse complement strand
GTGGTGGCCGCGGGCGGCCGGCGCGGTGCGCCGTCGGGCGCCGTGCCCGCGGCCGGGCGGGGCGTCACGCGAGGGACAGGGCGATGCCGTCGAGGATGTCGTGCTCGCTCGTGACGACGGAGCGCACGTCCGCGACGTCGGCGACCCGCTCGACGACCCGCGCCCACACGAGCGCCCCGGCGCCGATGACGTCGACGCGGCCGGGGTGCATGTAGGGCAGCGCGGCGCGCTGCTCACGGCTCATGGCGAGCAGCTCCTCGCAGGCGGCGAGGACGTCGGGCACCGGCAGCACGGCGCCGTGGAGGCGCTCGGGGTCGTAGCGCGGCAGGCGCAGGGCGTGGGCGGTGACGGTCGTCACGGTGCCGGCGACGCCGACGAGCGCCCCCGCCGCCTCCAGCGGCACCGCCGCGGCGACGCGGTCGAGGGCTGCGTCGACGTCGGCGCGCGCCGCCGCCACCTGCTCGGCGGTCGGCGGGTCGTCGTGCAGGTGGCGCTCGGTCATCCGGACGCAGCCGACGTCGACCGACAGGGCCGCCGGCGCCGCGCCCGCCGCGGTCGCGCCGGGGTCGCCGAGGACGACCTCCGTCGAGCCGCCGCCCAGGTCGACGACGCAGTACGGCGAGGCCAGCGAGACGCCGTCCGGCCCGCGCGGAGGCACGCCCGTCGCCGCCCCGCGGAAGGACAGCGCGGCCTCCTCCGCCCCCGCGACGACCTCCGGCTCGACGCCGAGGGCCTCGCGGACGCCGTCGACGAAGACCTGCGCGTTCGACGCGTCCCGGCTCGCCGACGTCGCGACGAAGCGGGTGCGCTCGGCGCCCAGCCCGCGCACGAGCGCGGCGTAGTCCCGGGTCGCCGCGAGCGTGCGCTCGAGCGCGGCGTCAGACAGCCGCCCGGTCGCGTCGACGCCCTCCCCCAGGCGGACGACCCGCATCTCGCGGTGGACGTCGACGAGCGGCTGCCCCGCGACCGTCGCCTCCCCCGGGGCCGGGAGGTCGGCGACGAGGAGCCGGATGGAGTTGGTGCCGCAGTCGATGGCCGCCACGCGCGTCATGCCGCCCACCCTGGCAGCCCCCGGCGCCCGCCCGCGCGCCGTCGCCCGGCGCGCGGAGGGTGACGCCTCCGCCACCGGAGAGGTCGGGCGGCCGGGCGGGTCACCCGTCCGGGTGGCACGCTCGGCCGGGTGACCTCCCCCACCAGCACCTCTCCGCCGCGCCGACGAGGCGACGACGTCGACGTCGTCGTCGTCGGGGCGGGCCCCAACGGGCTCGCCGCCGCCGTCGTCTGCGCGCGGGCGGGGCTGTCCGTCGAGGTCGTCGAGGCCGCCGACCAGATCGGGGGCGGGGCGCGCACCCAGGAGCTGACGCTGCCCGGGTTCCGGCACGACGTGTGCTCGGCCGTGCACCCCATGGCCGTCGCCTCGCCGTTCTTCGAGGCCTTCGACCTCGCCGCCCACGGCGTCGAGATGCTGCAGCCGGACGTGCCGTACGGCCAGCCGCTCGACGGCGGGCGCGCGGGCATCGCCTTCCGCGACCTCGAGCGGACCGCCGAGGGGCTCGGCGTCGACGGCCCCGCCTGGCGCTCGCTCGTCGGCCGGCTGTCCGAGAGCTGGCGGGGCACGGCCGACGTCGCGCTCAGCGACTTCCGCTCGCTGCCCCGCCACCCGCTGCAGGCGGCGTCCTTCGCGGCCGCCGTCCTCGAGCAGGGCACGCCCGCGTGGGACCTGCGCTTCCGCGAGGACGTCGCCCCGGCCCTGCTCACGGGCGTCTGCAGCCACGCCATCGCCCCGCCGCGCCGCCTCGCCCCGGCCGCGGGCGGCCTGTGGCTCGCGAGCCTCGCGCACGCCACCGGCTGGCCCATCCCCCGGGGCGGCTCCCAGTCGATGATGGACGCGCTCGCCGACGACGTCCGCGCCCGCGGCGGCGTCATCCGCACCGGGGAGCGCGTGACGTCGCTCAGCCAGCTGCCCCGCGCCCGGGCCGTGCTCCTCGACGTCGCGCCGCAGGGGCTGCTCGACATCGCGGGCGACCAGCTGCCCCCGCGCTACCGGGGCTGGCTCGAGCGCTGGCACTACGGCGGCGGCGTCTGCAAGGTCGACTACGCCCTGTCCGGCCCCGTGCCGTGGGAGGCCGAGCACCTCGACCGCGCCGGCACGGTGCACCTCGGCGGCACGCGCCCGGAGATGCAGGCGGCCGAGCGCGCCGTCGTCGCGGGCCGCCACGCCGAGCGCCCCGTCGTCCTCGTCTCCCAGCCCGACGTCGTCGACGACACCCGCACCCCGGACGAGCGCCGGACGCTGTGGACGTACGCGCACGTCCCCAACGGCTCGCCGCGGGACGTCAGCGACCAGGTGAGCGCCCAGCTCGAGCGCTTCGCGCCCGGGTTCCGCGACCTCGTGCTCGCCACCGACGTGCTGCCCGCCTCCGGCCAGCAGGAGCGCGAGCCGAACAACGTGGGCGGCGACATCGCGACCGGCGCCGTGACGCCGTGGCAGCTGCTCATGCGGCCCGTGCCGCGGTGGGACCCCTACCGGACGCCGCTCGCCGGCGTGTACCTGGCGTCGGCGTCCGTGCCTCCGGGTCCGGCCGTGCACGGGATGGGCGGCGTCCACGCCGCCGGCCGCGTGCTGCGCCAGCGCTTCGGACGACGGGTCGACCCGCTCGACGTCGTCCGCGACGCCGCCTGACGAGGATCGGCCTCAGGAGGCCGGCGGCGCCTCGACGCAGCACCCGCGGGCGCCCCAGTCGGGCAGCATCGCGAGCGCCTCGTCGCCGAGCGGCGTCACGCCGGGGCCGGCGGCCAGGGCGTGCGCCACGAGGACGTGGAGGCACTTCACGCGGGTCGGCATGCCGCCCGCCGAGACGCCGTCGATCTCGGGGACGTCGCCGAGCTCGGCGCGGCGGCGCAGGTAGTCCTCGTGGGCGCGGGCGTGCCCCGCGGCGAGCTCCGCGTCCTCGCCGAGGCGCTCGGTCATGTCGCGCATGACGCCGTCGGCCTCGAGCGTGCCGATGGCCGACGCCGCCCGCGGGCACGTCAGGTAGTACGTGGTCGGGAACGGGGTGCCGTCGGGCAGCCGCGGCGCCGTCCGCACGACGTCGGCGAGCCCGCACGAGCACCGGTGGGCCACGCCGACGGCGCCGCGCGGCGCCCGGCCGAGCTGGGCGGCCACCACGGCCTCGTCCTCGGGCGCGAGCCCGCCCCCGGCGTCGATCTCGTCGCTCACCGACCGGCCGCCTCGCGGCCGGCCTCGCCCACGGAGTCCCACAGGACCCCGAACCACGGCCGGTCCGCGGAGGCGCGGACGCCGTCGGCGGCGGCCTCGCGGGGGTCGCGCTCGGCCTGCCGGCTGGGGGCGACGCCGACGACCCGGTAGGGCACGTCCCCCGGCATGACGAGCGCGAGGCGCTGGCGGGCCTGGCGCTCGACGTACGCCGGGTCCTGCCAGCGCTCCACCTGCTGCTCGAGGTCGGCGACGTCGGCCTCCGTGGCCGCGAGCTCGGCGCGCGCGTCGGCGATCTCGGCCCGCTGGCTGATCGTCGCGTGCAGGTAGGGCGCCAGCGCGGCGACGACGACGAGCAGCAGCACCGCCAGCGCCGCCGCCCGGCGCGTGAGGCCCCGGGGCGCCGGCAGCGAGTCGGCCGCCCGCGGTCGACGTCGCGCCTGCGGAGCCGGCGCCGCGCCCGCCGCGCG
>NZ_JABEMA010000305.1 GCF_013004605.1 Pseudokineococcus marinus | reverse complement strand
CGCGCCGTCGCCCGCGCGGGTCGGGTCGGCGACCGGCGCCTCCGGGCCGACCGCGTCCCGGGAGCCGGAGCCGCTCGGGCCGTCCGGGACGCCGGGACCGGCCGGGACGCCGGGACCGGCCGGGACCTCGGGGCTCGGGGGGCCGGGGTCCTCGACGTCCCTGCCGGCGACCTGCACGCGGCCCTCGGCGGGGTCGCTGACGAGTCCCGCGGCGTCGGTGACGGCGAAGGCGTACCGCAGCTCCCCGGACCAGCCGGGGGCGGGCCGGACGCGGACGGTCCCCGCGAGGGCGTCCAGCTCGACGGTCCCCCGCTCGGGCGGCACCGCGGCGAGCAGCGACCAGCGGAAGGGCCCCGTGCCGGTCGGCGTCGGGAGCCGGACCTCGACCGCCGTCCCGGCCGTCGTCGTGGCCGGAGGCGCGTCCGGCGTCGTCGGACGCACGAGGAAGACGGCGGTGGCGGGGGCGCTCCTGCGACCGCCGGCGTCGACCACGGCGAACCGGGCCGTCGCGACACCGCTCCAGCCCGGCGTCGGGTCGAGCACGAGCACGCCCGTCGCCGGGTCCAGCGACGTCGTGCCCAGCGCGGGGTCGGCCGGCTCGAGCAGGGCGAAGGAGAAGGGGCCCGTCCCGGCGGGCGTCGGGGCCGGGCTGGTGACCGGCGCGCCCGTCGGGCCGCTCGCCACCAGGGGGCCGGCGCCCGCCGCGGCGTCCGGCGCGACGTCGAGGACGAGCTCGACGGGCTCGCTCTCGACCCCGTCGGCGTCCACGACGACGTAGCGCACGACGGCGGTGCCCGAGAAGGTCCGGGCGACCTCGACGACCGCCCGGTCGCCCTCCAGCGCCACGGCCACCTCCGGGTCCGGTGCGCCCGCGAGGCGGTGGGTGAAGGGCCCGGTGCCCTGGGCCGCGGGCAGCGGCACGACGGCGGGGCGACCGGAGACGACCCCCGCCGCGCTGCCCGGCGAGCGCGGCGCGACCTCGACGTCGACGGGGGCCGGGGCGCTCGTCAGGCCGCCGGCCGTGGCGGCGTAGGCGGCCTCGACCCGCCCGCTGGCGCCCGGCGCCGGACGCGCCACGACCTCGCCGCCGTCGACCGCCACGTCGGCCACGGCGGGGTCGCCGCCGCGGACGAGCGCCAGCGCCACCTCCTCGGCGCCGACGACCTCGGGCGTCGCCCTCAGCGCCGGGGGCTCGGAGGAGGTCACCGCCCGGAGCACGACCGGGCGCGCCACCGGCAGCACGACGACGTCGACGACGGCCGGGCCGCCGGTGACCCCGTCGGCGTCGGTGGCCAGCAGCAGCAGCTCGTGCCGACCGCTGCGGCCCGCCGGTGCCAGCGCCACCTCGCCGGTGCGGGCGTCGACGGAGGCGCCGGGGGTCTCGCCGACGAGCGCGTAGGTGAAGGGACCCGTGCCGGTGGTGCGCGGCGCCGGTGCCCGGACCACCTCGTCGGTCGCGTCGCCGACGACGCGCGCGCCCCCGACGTGCGGGGCCACGCGGACGTCGACGTCGACCGGCTCGCTCTCGACGCCGTCGGCGCCCGCGACCGCGTACCGCAGGCGCGCTGCGCCGCTGAGCCCGGTGCGCGCGGTGACGGCGAGGACGCCGGTCGACGGAGCGAGGGAGGCGGTCACGGGCCCGTCGGAGACCGACAGCAGGCGGTAGGTGAACGGCCCCGAGCCGGTCGGCGGCGGGAGGGCCACCTCGACGGACCCCTCGCCCGCCGCGTCGAGGGCGAGGCGGACCTCGTCGCCGGCGGCGGACGGGCGCACCTCGACGACGACCGGTGCGGGGGCGCTCGCCGTCCCGCCCGCGTCGCGCACCCGGTAGGACAGCGCGGTGCGGCCGCTGGCGCCCGCCGCGGTGCGCAGCCGCAGCGCGCCCGTGCCCGGGTCGAGGGCCGCCTCCTCGACGAGCCCCGGGTCGCCCGGCGAGACGAGCTCGTAGGTGAAGGGGCCGGTGCCGACCGGTGACGACGGCCGCGGCGTGACGACCTCCTCACCGCTCGCCGCGGAGACCCGCACGGGCGGCGCGAACGGGCGGACGACGAGGGAGACGGGCACCTCGGGACTGCGCAGGCCATCGCCGTCCACCACCGCGGCGGTCGCCGCGAGCACGCCGCTGGCCCCTGCGGCGACGGTCGCGACCACCCGTGCCCCCGGGCCCGGCCGCACCTCGCCCACCGGGGACGGCGCGCCGCCGACGGAGACGACGACGGCGCCCGTGGCGTCGGTCTCCAGGTCGGCGGTCAGCTCGCGCTCGGCGGGGCCGGCGTCGACCTCCCCGAGGTCCACGGCCGCGACGCCCGGGGAGAAGCGGAGCACCGCGGACGCCCTCGGGTCCTCCGGCGCGGGGCCGTCGGCCGTGCTCGTCACGACGGCGGCGACGGGGCGCGAGCCGCTGCCGGTCGACGTCACGGGGACGACGAGCGGGGGCAGCTGCGCGCCGGGGCGGACGTCGGCCGCGGAGGACCACGTGCAGTCGAGGCGCGACGGCGCGCTCCCCGCGCAGTGCCACCCGTCCCCGACCGGCGACCCGGCGCTCGCACCGGCGGGCAGGTCGGCGACGACCCGCGCGGTCTCGCCCGCGGGCAGCGGCCCGCCCGTGGACCGGGCCCGCGCCGTCAGGGCGAGGCGCGCCGCCTCGCCCGAGGCCACCGGGTCGGCCGGTGCGGCGGCGTCCAGCGCGAGGTCGGGCGCCAGCGGCTCGATCGAGAGCACGCGCAGCGAGCCGATCTCGTGGACGTCGGTGAGACCGCCCGTGGACGAGCCCCAGCCGAAGCGGAAGGTCCGCGCGGTGGCGTCTGGGCGCGGCACCCGCACGACCTCCTCGCCGTCGACCTCGACGACGACCTCCGGCGACGGCGCGCTCTCCGGGTCGACCACGACGCGCGTCACCACCGGCGTCGGGCGGGTGGCGGTGTCCGAGCGCAGGTGCGGCCCCGGCCTGGGCTCCGCGAGGAGGCAGTAGCCGGTGGAGCCGTCCCCCGGCCCCCGCACCGACACGCGCCCCGCGTAGTCCCGCGGGAGCGCGGCGTCGTCCGGGACGAAGGCCGCGGGCGCGGTGCAGTCCCCGTTCCTCGGCTCCAGGGGCCAGTTGCCGTAGGCGTCGAGCCCGACGCCGAGGATCGCCCCCGAGACGCCGGGCACGTCGTGGCGGTTGGCGTACCCGAGCGCGCCCCCGAAGCCGCCGGGCCGGGTCAGCGGACGGTCGCCGTCGGCGAGGAAGAAGGAGATGCCGTCCGCGCCGTTCCCGCCGTACTGGTAGCTGGTGAAGGTGATGTCCAGACCGGCGCGGATCGGGAGGGCCTGGTCGTAGAGGACGAAGCCGCTGACGCCGTTCTCGGCCGGCGTCAGGCGCAGGGCGCCGGCACCTGGGGCGTCGGGCTCGGGCAGGCCGCAGCCGGGCACGGGCCCCACCGGCTCGGTGCCCGGCTCGGGCGCCGACGCCGCCGTGAGGCAGGGCGTCCACGTGGTGCCCTCCAGCGCCCGGGCCCCGCCGACGAGGTAGCGGGGGTCGCCGACGGACGTCCCGGAGAAGTCGTCCTCGAGCAGCAGGGTGCCGCCCGTCGGGTGGGTGCTCGCCACGCTCGTCGTCGTGCCCGAGGCGGGGTCCCCTCCGGACGCCGCCGCCGACGGCGCGAGCACGAGGCCCAGCGGCACGAGGGCGACGAGCAGCGCGGCCAGGCGCGCGCGGGCGGCGCCGG
>NZ_JABEMA010000304.1 GCF_013004605.1 Pseudokineococcus marinus | reverse complement strand
GGCGCCGGGCGGGGCGGTCGGACGGCGGCGACCCTACCGCCCGTGCGGCCGGGCGCCGTCCGCGCGAGAGCCGGACGGGTGCGGGACCACGGCCCTCGCCGCGGCGCCCGCGGCGGCTCCCCCGCGAGGACTCGAACCTCGACCTCACGCTTCCAAAGAGCGGCGTCCTGCCGTTGGACCACGGGGGACCGCGGGCGGGCGCCCCGCGCGCGACGGGACGGCACCGGCCCGCGCGCCGACGCTACCGGCAGCCCGTTCCCAGACGACTGCCAGCCGCTCGGCAGGCATGGCTACGCCCCCGTAGGTTACGGTCCCGTAGGTGACTTCCTCCACCGACAGCCCCGAGGCCGCCGCGGCCCTGCAGACCCGGCTCCTGCGCGACCTGGAGCCCGTCGTCGCCGAGAACCTCGAGCGGCACCTGAAGGCCACCCAGGCGTGGAACCCCCACGACTACGTCCCCTGGAGCGAGGGGAAGGACTTCGCCTACCTCGGCGGCACGGACTGGGAGCCCGGCGACTCCAAGCTCGACCCGGTGGCGCGGACGTCGATGGTCGTGAACCTCCTCACCGAGGACAACCTCCCGAGCTACCACCGCGAGATCTCCACGAGCTTCGGCCGGGACGGCGCGTGGGGCCAGTGGGTGGGGCACTGGACGGCCGAGGAGGGACGCCACGGCATCGCGCTGCGCGACTACCTCGTCGTCACGCGGGGCACCGACCCCGTCGAGCTCGAGCGCCTGCGCATGGAGCACATGGCCGCCGGCTACGACCAGGGCGACAAGCCGATGCTGCAGACCCTCGCCTACGTCTCGTTCCAGGAGCTGGCGACCCGGGTGAGCCACCGCAACACCGGCCGCGCCACCGGCTGCCCCGTCGCCGAGGGCCTGCTGGCCCGCGTGGCGAAGGACGAGAACCTCCACATGGTCTTCTACCGCAACCTCCTCGCCGCGGCCTTCGACCAGGCGCCCGACGAGACGATGGAGGCCGTCCGCAACGAGGTCATGAGCTTCGCCATGCCGGGCGCGGGCATGCCCGGCTTCGCGCGGTCGTCGATGATGATCGCCAAGGCGGGCATCTACGACCTCAAGCTCCACCACGACGACGTCCTCATGCCGGTGCTGCGGTTCTGGAAGGTGTTCGAGCGCACCGACCTCGGCCCCCGCGGCGAGGCGGCCCGCACGGAGATGGCGCAGTTCCTCGAGACGCTCGACGAGCAGGCGACCCG
Source organism: Pseudokineococcus marinus (assembly GCF_013004605.1). Classification (GTDB taxonomy): domain Bacteria; phylum Actinomycetota; class Actinomycetes; order Actinomycetales; family Quadrisphaeraceae; genus Pseudokineococcus; species Pseudokineococcus marinus. The sequence continues at coordinate 2,497 of NZ_JABEMA010000304.1, read as the reverse complement.
GTTCGTGACGCGCCGCGAGGAGGCCGAGGCCCGCCGCGCCGCCCGCCTGGGGGCGTGAGCACGGCCGCCCGCCGCCAGGCCGCGCACCCCGGGCGAGCACCGGGGTCACGACCCGGGGACGTGTGCCCCGGCGCACCGTCCGGGGAGAGGATGGCGCCGTGACCAGCACGAGACCACCCGCGCCGCGGCGGGCGCGCATGACGGGCGCCGAGCGCCGCGAGCAGCTGCTCGACGTCGGCCGGGCGCTCTTCGCCGAGCGCGGCTTCGAGGGCTCGAGCGTCGAGGAGGTGGCGGCGCGCGCGGCCGTCTCCAAGCCGGTGGTGTACGAGCACTTCGGCGGCAAGGAGGGCCTGTACGCGGTCGTCGTCGACCGCGAGGTCCGCCAGCTCCTGACGGCGATGACCGAGGCGCTCGACGTCGCGGGGCTGCACCCCCGGCAGGTCCTCGAGCGCGCGGCGCTGGGCCTGCTCGACTACGTCGAGGCGTCCACGGACGGGTTCCGCATCCTCGTGCGGGACTCCCCCGTCGCCTCGAGCGCGGGCACCTTCGCGACGCTGCTGTCGGACATCACCCGGCAGGTGGAGCACCTCATGGCGCGCGAGATGGCCCGGCGCGACCTGCCCGAGGGGGCGGCGCCCATGTACGCGCAGATGCTTGTCGGGATGGTGGCGCTCACGGGCCAGTGGTGGCTCGACACGCGTCAGCCCGACAAGGCCGCCGTGGCGGCGCACCTCGTCAACCTGGCCTGGAACGGCCTGTCGCACCTCGAGGCCGACCCGGCCCCGGTCGACCCCGCGCACCCGAGGGCCGCCGACCGCGCGCGCCCGGCCCGTGCCGGGCGGGCGGACGGCCCCGCTCAGCGCTCGAGGACCGCCACGACCCCCTGACCGCCCGCCGCGCAGACGGACACGAGCGCGCGGCCGCCGCCGCGGACGGCGAGCGCCTTGGCCGCGGAGGCGAGCACGCGCCCGCCGGTGGCGGCGAAGGGGTGGCCGGCGGCCAGCGAGCCGCCGTGGGGGTTGAGCCGTGCGCGGTCGACGGAGCCGATCGGCTCGTCGCGCCCGAGGCGGACGCGGCAGTAGAGCGGGTCCTCGAGCGCCGCCAGCGTGCAGAGCACCTGGCTGGCGAAGGCCTCGTGGATCTCCACGACGTCGAAGTCCTGCAGGGACAGCCCGGTGCGGGCGAGCAGCCGGGAGATGGCGTGGACGGGCGCCATGAGCAGCCCCTCGGCGCCGCTGACGTGGTCGACGGCCGCGGTCTCGGCGTCGACGAGGTGCGCCAGCGGCTCGAGCCCCCGCGAGGCGGCCCACTCGGGGGAGGACAGCAGGACGGCGCTGGCGCCGTCCGTCAGCGGGGTCGAGCTGCCCGCCGTCATGGTCGCCGTCTCCCCCTTCCCGAACACGGGGCGCAGCCCCGCCAGCTGCTCCGCGGTGAGCCCGGGGCGCAGGACGTCGTCGCGCTCGAGCCCCCGGTGGGGCACGACGAGGTCGTCGAGGAAGCCGCTGTCGTAGGCGGCCTCGAGCCGGTGGTGGCTCGCGAGCGCCAGCTCGTCCTGCGCCTCGCGCGAGATGCCCCACTCGAGCGTGGTGCGCGCCTGGTGCTCGCCCATGGACAGGCCGGTGCGCGGCTCGGCGTTGCGGGGCGGCACGGGCACGAGGTCCCGGGGGCGGACGGCGGCGAGGGCGCGGGCCCGGCCGAGCGCCGTCTTCTCGCGGTTCGCGCGCAGCAGCGCGCGCCGCAGCCCCTCGGAGACGACGACCGGGGCGTCCGACGTCGTGTCCGCGCCGCCGGCGACGCCGACCTCGACCTGCCCCAGCGCGATCTTGCCCGCCACGGACAGCGCCGCCTGCAGGCCCGTGCCGCAGGCCTGCCCGACGTCGTGCGCCGGGGTCGTCGGGTCCAGGACCGAGCCGAGGACGGCCTCACGGGTGAGCACGAGGTCGCGGCTGTGCTTGACGACGGCGCCCGCGACCACCTCGTCGACCCGCTCGCCCACGAGGCCCGTGCGCCGCGCCAGCCCGTCGAGGACGGCGGTGAGCATCTCCTGGTTCGAGGCGCTCGCGTAGGCGCGCCCCGACCGGGCGAAGGGGATGCGCGTGCCGGCGACGACGGCGACGGGGCGCGGGCTGCTCGCGGGCCCGTACGGGCGCGGGGTGGGGGCCATGGCGCCACTGTGCCACGGACGGACGACAGGTGTTACCCGCGGGTAACTTCCGCCCTCGGTCGGCGGTAGCCTCGCCCCGTGCCCGAGACCACGCCGACCTCCTCGTCGCCCGGCGCCCCCCTCACCGGGCCCACCACCGCGCCCTCCGCCACGCCCTCCGCCACGCCCTCCGCCGGGCCCGCCGCGGCCCCCGCCACGGGGCCGATCGCCGACCCGGGCGGGCCGGTGGACCGCTACGCCGCCTTCGCCCGCAGCGGGCTCGGCCGCCGGCTCGTGCCGGGCCTCGGCCTGCCGGACCCCGTGCCGCTGCGCCGCGACGCGCCGGGCGCCCCC
>NZ_JABEMA010000303.1 GCF_013004605.1 Pseudokineococcus marinus | reverse complement strand
GGCGCAGCCGCGGGTGCTGCGGGCGGACCGCCGCGGCGCCCGGACGACGAGCACCCCGGCGGAGGGGACGTCCGAAGGTAGGCGGCGCCGTCGTCGCCCGCGACCGCTGCCGACGGGTGGCGCGGGCGCGGCGACCGTACGGTCGACGGACGGCGCCCGCCCGGGTCGCGGCGCGCGCGCCGACCCGCCGGGCGCACCCGCCGCCTGGAGGTAGCCCCGTGCCCAGCTCGCCCGACCGACCCGCCGACGACTCCCCGCGCGCCGGCGTCCTGCTCGACGTCGACGGCACCCTGCTCGACACCAACTACCTGCACGTCCTGGCGTGGTGGCAGGCCTTCCGCGACAACGGGGTCGACGACGTCGACATGGCGACGGTCCACCGCGCGATCGGCATCGCCAGCGAGGAGCTGGTGCAGCGCGTCCTCGGCCGCGGCGGGCTCGACCAGCCGCCGGGAGGCGGCGGCGGCGCGGTGGACGACGACCTCGTGCAGCGCGTCAGCGAGGCGCACTCCGAGCGCTACGACGCCCTGCGGGACCAGGCGCGGGCCTTCCCGCGCACGGCGGAGCTCCTCGGCGCGCTCGCCGACCGCGGCCTGGCCGTCGTCCTGGCCACCAGCGGCGGCGCCGGCGACCTCGAGTGGATGCTGCCGGCCATCGGCGCGCAGGACGCCCTCACCGGCACCACGACTTCCGGTGACGTCGAGGCCGCCAAGCCGGCGCCGGACCTGCTGTCGGTGGCCGTCGAGCAGCACGGCATGGACGCCGAGCGCACCGTGGTGCTCGGCGACACCGTGTGGGACGTGGAGTCGGCGAAGGCGGCGGGCATGGCGTGCATCGCGCTGACCTGCGGCGGCATCTCCCGCGAGGAGCTCGAGGCGGCCGGCGCCGTCGCGGTCTACCGCGACCCCGCGGACCTGCTCGAGCACCTCGACGGCTCGCCCGTCGGGGAGCTGCTCCGCACGCGCTGAGCCGAGACCGACGGACCGCGGCCTCTCGAGGCGGGTGAGCCGCCGTCCGTCGGCCTCGCCGACGGGCGTCCGTCGTCCGACGGGTCCCGGCCGCGTCAGCGCGCGCGCAGCCGCTCGAGCAGCTCGTCGGCCATGGCCACGCGCTCGACCATGCGCCGCCGGGCGTCCTCGGCCAGGGCGGTGAAGCCGGCGAGCCGCTCCCGCAGCGCCGCCTCCTGCGCCCCGGTGGCCGAGGGCAGCGCGTCCACCACCTCGAGCAGCTCGCGCATCTGCTCGAGGGAGAAGCCCAGCGGCTTCATCCGGCGGATGACGAGGAGGCGGTCGACGTCGCCGGCGGTGTAGAGCCGGAAGCCGCCCTCGCTGCGCGCCGAGGGCCGCAGGAGGTCGACCTCGTCGTAGTGGCGCAGGGTGTGCAGCGAGAGGCCGGTGATCTCGGCGACGCGCCCGATCTGCAGCGGACGCGCGCCCTCGTCCCCGTCGGCCCCGGCCTCGGCACCAGCAGCACCGGCCACCGTCAGTGCCCTCCGCCGAGGTGGCCGGCGAGGCGGTCGCGGCGGCGGGCCGAGTGCTCGTCGAGCCCGGTGATGCGCACCGTCTTGCCGCGGGCCGCGTACTTGGTCTCGATGGCGTCGAGCGTCGCCACGGTCGAGGCGTCCCAGACGTTGGCGCCCGACAGGTCGATGACGACGTCGTGCGGGTCGCCGACGTAGTCGAACTGGTGCACGAGGTCGTTGCTGGAGGCGAAGAAGAGCTGGCCGGTGACGGCGTACACGCGGGTGCCCTCGTCCGGCTGGGCGACCTCGACGACCTCGGTGAGGTGGGCGACGCGGCGCGCGAAGAGCGTCATGGCCACGAGCACGCCGACGACGACGCCGTAGGCGAGGTTGTGCGTGGCCACGGTGACGGCGACGGTCGAGAGCATCACGGCGGTCTCCGACAGCGGCATCCGGCGCAGCGTGGCGGGACGGACGCTGTGCCAGTCGAAGGTGCCCACCGAGACCATGACCATGACGGCGACGAGCGCGGCCATGGGGATCACCGCGACGACGTCGCCCAGGACGACGACGAGCAGCAGGAGGAAGACCCCGGCGAGGAACGTCGAGATGCGCGTGCGGGCCCCGGAGGACTTCACGTTGATCATCGTCTGACCGATCATCGCGCAGCCGCCGAGGCCGCCGAAGAAGCCGGTGACGATGTTCGCGCCGCCCTGGCCCCAGGCCTCGCGGGTCTTCGAGGAGCCGGTGTCGGTGACGTCGTCGACGAGCTTCGCCGTCATGAGCGACTCGAGCAGCCCGACGACGGCCACGCCCAGCGCGTACGGGGCGACGAGCTGCAGCGTCTCCCAGGAGAGGGGGACGTCCGGGAGGAGCAGCGACGGCAGGTCCTGGGGCAGCTCGCCCTGGTCGCCGACGTCCGGCACGGTCACGGACGCGAGGACGACGAAGCCGGTGAGCGCGACGATGGCGACGAGGGGCGACGGCACCGCGGTGGTCAGCCGCGGCAGCAGCACGATGACGGCGATGCCCACGGCCACGAGCGGGTAGACGGCCCACGGCACGTCGACGAGCTGGGGCACCTGCGACATGAAGATGAGGATCGCCAGGGCGTTGACGAAGCCGACCATGACGCTGCGCGGGATGAAGCGCATGAGGCGCGCGACGCCGAGCACGCCGAGGACCACCTGCACGACGCCGCCGAGGATGACCGCGGCGAAGAGGTACTGCACGCCCTGCTCGCGCACGAGCGGCGCGACGACGAGCGCCGTCGCCCCGGTAGCCGCCGAGATCATCGCCGGCCGGCCGCCGAGGAAGGAGATCGTCACGGCCATCGTGAAGGACGCGAAGAGCCCGAGGCGGGGGTCGACGCCCGCGATGATCGAGAAGGCGATGGCCTCGGGGATGAGCGCCAGGGCCACGACGAGGCCGGCGAGGACCTCGATGCGCAGGCGGCGCGGGTCCTTCAGGGCCTCCAGGACGGAGATGCCGCCGTGCGGCCGCGCCGGGGCGGACACGCGGCGACGCGCGCCCGAGGACTCGGCGGGGCTCTCCGCGGGGCCGGGCGGCACGGTGCCGACGGTCGCGCCGTCGGCCGTCGTGGCGTCGGCGAGGGCGTGGCGGGCGCCGCTGTCGGGGCCGCCCCGGTGGTCGTCGGGCGGTGTGGTGGGCGTGCTCATGCATCTCCGTCCCGGGCGCGGCGCCGCTCGCGCGGGCGCGCCCGCTCGTCGCGTGCTGGCGGGGTGGGCGCGTCGTCGCGCGGGTGAGGTCGGCGTGGCGGCCGTCCGCGACCGCACGCTCGTGCGCGGCAGGACGTCCGGGGGACGGCGGCCGGGCCGGTGCTCCCGCTCGGGCGCACCGGGTCGCCGGCCGGCGGCTCGGCGGGAACTCTACAGGTACCCGAGGGTTGCCCCGTGACGTCGCCTCCGACGGCGGCACCGCGGGGGTGCCGGGCGACCTCGGTGGGCCCGGCGTCCGGGGGTGGTGGCGGCGCGAGCGGGTGACGCCCGCGGGCCCGGTGCGCCGCAGGTCGTCCCCGGCCGACGGGGACGGGGTGGCGGACCGCTCGAGCACCAGCGCCGGGCACAGCCCTGCCCGCTGGTGGCACCGCCACGCCCCGGGCTGGCGCGAGATCCAGCCCGGGTGGCAGCGGCGCGCCGCGGCGGCCCTGCTCGTCGCCGTGCTGGGCGGCGCCTCGGTCACCACGTGAGGCTCACAGGT
>NZ_JABEMA010000302.1 GCF_013004605.1 Pseudokineococcus marinus | reverse complement strand
AGCCGGCGGCCGTCGAGCGGCGCCGGGTCCGCCGGGCGCCCGCCCCCGGCTCGCCCTCCGGGCGCCGAGCCCTCGACCGGCGTCGCTCCGGGTGCCGCCGAGCCGGCGCCCCCCGTGGTCACGACGTCCTCCGCACTGGCGCTGCGCACGACGGCCCGTCGCCCCCTCGATCACCGGAGCCGGCGGCGGCGCCCCTGGCGGGCGCCCGTCCTGGCCGGCGACCGCCACGCTAGACCCGCCCCCCGACGGCGGCCGACGGCTTTTCCCGGGCCGCCGCGGGGGTCCGGGCGCGACGGGAGCCCCGGACCGGCGGTCCGGGGCTCCCGATCGAGCGAGGGCGGGGGTCAGTCGAAGACGGGCCCCTGGTCGCGCGTGCGCTTGAGCTCGTAGAAGCCCGGGGTCGAGGCGACCGCGACGACGCCGTCCCAGAGCCGCGCGGCGTCCTCGCCCTTCGGGGCGGGGGTGACGACGGGTCCGAAGAAGGCGGTGCCGGCGACGGCGATGACGGGCGTGCCCACGTCCTGGCCCACGCGGTCGATGCCCTCGGCGTGGCTGGCGCGCAGCGCGGCGTCGTGGGCGTCGGAGTCCTTGGCCGCCAGCAGCTCGGCCGGCAGCCCCACCTCGGCGAGCGACTCGGCGAGCACGGCCTCCACGTCCGTGCGCCCGCCCGGGTGCACACGGGTGCCGATGGCGTCGTACAGGGGCTTGACGTGCTCGGCGCCGTGCTCCTCCTTCGCCGCCGTGACCACGCGGACGGCCGCCCAGGCCCGGTCCATCGCCGCACGGTAGTCCTCGGGCAGGTCGCGGCCCTCGTTGAGGACGGCCAGGCTCATGACCTTCCACTCGACGTCGACCGGCCGCACCTGCTCGACCTCGCCCATCCAGCGGGAGGTCATCCAGGCCCAGGGGCAGGCGGGGTCGAACCAGAACTCGACGCGCTGGCGCTCGGTCGCGGGGGTCTGCTCGCTCATGGGGCGTGCAGCGCGCGAGGCCGTGGCAGCATTCCGCGCGGTCGTCCCCCGGGCCGCAGGGGCAGGAGGCGGTGGCGAGGTCGCCGCCGCCGGGGGACGAGAGCACCCGCACGGACCGGGGCGAGGCCCCGGCGGACCGGCCGACCGACGCCCGAGGGGGAACCCGCAGTGCCCGGCAGCAACCTGACCCGCGACGAGGCCCGCGAGCGCGCAGCGCTCGTCACCGTCGACTCCTACGACGTCGCGCTCGACCTGACGCGCGGCGAGGAGGTGTTCACGTCGACGACGACCGTGCGCTTCTCGGCGCGCGAGGGCGCCTCGACCTGGCTCGACCTCCTGGCGCCCGCGGTCACCGAGCTCGAGGTCAACGGCGAGCGGCGCGACCCCGCCGACGCCTTCGACGGCGAGCGCGTGCGGCTCGACGGGCTGGCGGAGGACAACGTCGTCCGCGTCGTCGCCGACGCCGCCTACATGACGACGGGCGAGGGCCTGCACCGCTTCGTCGACCCGGTCGACGGCGAGACCTACCTCTACAGCCAGTTCGAGGTGGCCGACTCGAGGCGCGTCCTCGCCGTCTTCGAGCAGCCCGACCTGAAGGCGACCTTCCGCTTCACCGTGACGGCGCCCGACCACTGGACGGTCGTCTCGGTCTCCCCCACGCCCGAGCCCTCCTCGGCCGGCCCGGGCCGCGCGACCTGGTCCTTCGAGCCGACGCCGCGCCTGGCGTCCTACGTGACGGCCGTCATCGCCGGCCCGTACCACCGGGTGGACGGCGAGCTCACGAGCCGGGACGGGCGCACCGTGCCCCTCGGCGTCCTGTGCCGCGCCTCGCTGGCCGAGCACCTCGACGCCGAGGAGGTCATGGACCTCACCCGCCGCGGCTTCGCGCACTACGAGGAGCTCTTCGACCTCGCCTACCCCTTCGCGAAGTACGACCAGCTCTTCGTCCCGGAGTTCAACGCCGGCGCCATGGAGAACGCGGGCGCCGTCACCTTCCTCGAGGACTACGTCTTCCGCAGCCGCGTGCCGGAGGCCATGGTCGAGCGGCGCGCCGTGACGATCCTCCACGAGCTGGCGCACATGTGGTTCGGCGACCTCGTGACGATGCGCTGGTGGGACGACCTCTGGCTCAACGAGTCCTTCGCCGAGTACGCCTCGACCCTCGCGACCGCCGAGGCCACCCGCTTCACCTCCGCCTGGACGACCTTCTCGAGCATGGAGAAGTCCTGGGCCTACCGGCAGGACCAGCTGCCCTCCACGCACCCCGTCGTCGCCGACATCCGCGACCTCGAGGACGTCGAGGTCAACTTCGACGGCATCACCTACGCCAAGGGCGCGAGCGTGCTCAAGCAGCTCGTGGCGTGGGTGGGCCGCGACCACTTCGACGAGGGCGTCCGCCGGTACTTCCGGGCCCACGCCCACGGCAGCACCGAGCTCTCCGACCTGCTCGTCGAGCTCGAGGCCACCTCGGGCCGCGACCTGCGCGCGTGGTCCGCGCTGTGGCTGGAGCAGGCCGGCGTCACGACGCTGCGCCCGGAGGTCGAGGTCGGCGACGACGGGACCATGACGTCGGTCGCGGTGCTCCAGGAGGCCCCCGCCGAGCACCCCGTGCTGCGGCCGCACCGCCTGGCGATCGGCTGCTACGACCTCGTCGACGGCCGGCTGCGCCGCACGCACCGGGTGGAGCTCGACGTCGACGGCGACCGGACCGAGGTGCCCGACCTCGTCGGCCGCCCCCGCCCGGCGCTCCTCCTCCTCAACGACGACGACCTGGCGTACGCCAAGGTGCGCCTCGACGACGCCTCGCTGGCCGCGGCCACCGCGCACCTCACCGCCTTCGCCGACGCCCTCCCCCGCACCCTGGTGTGGGGCGCGGCCTGGGACATGGCCCGCGACGCCGAGCTGCCCGTGGGCGACTTCGTCGAGCTGGTCCTGGGCGGCATCGCCGCCGAGACCGACTCCTCGGTGGTCCTCGTGCTCCTGCGCCAGCTCGCCACGGCGGTGCGGCTGCACACGGCGCCCGAGCACCGCGCCGCCGTGCGCGCCGACGTCGCCGGCCGCCTGCTCGACCTGGCCCGGCGCGCCGAGCCGGGCAGCGACCACCAGCTCCAGCTGCTCAAGGCCGGGGCCGCGCACGCGAGCACGCCCGACCAGCTGTCGGCGGTGCGCGGGGTCCTCGACGGCCGCGCGCCCCTGCCCGGGCTGGAGGTCGACGTCGACCTGGCGTGGGACCTGCTCACCGACCTCGTGGCCGCCGGGGACGCCGACGTGGCGGAGGTGGACGCCATGGCGGAGCGCGACGCCACGGCCCGCGGCCAGCGCCTCGCCGTCACCGCCCGCGCGGCGCGCCCCGACCCGGCCGTCAAGGAGGAGGTGTGGGCGTCCGTCGTCGACCGCGGTGACACCCCCGTCGCGCTGCAGGCGGCGGCCATCGCCGGCTTCACCCGGGCGCAGGACCCGGCGCTGCTCGCGCCCTTCGTCGACCGCTACTTCGACGCCATCGCCCGGGTCTGGGCCGAGCGCACGAACGAGACGGCCCAGCAGGTGGTCCTCGGCCTCTTCCCGGACGAGGCGGACGGCGCGGACGTGGCCGCCCGCACGAGCGCGTGGCTCGAGGCCCACCCCGACGCGCCCTCGGGCCTGCGGCGGCTGACGCTGGAGAACCGCGACGGCGTCGAGCGCGCCCGCCGCGCCCAGGAGCTGGACCGCCGCTCGCGCGCCTGACCCTCCGGCGACGGCAGCGCCCCGCGACCACATCGACGGCGAGGCCTTCGCCGCCGTGATGTCCAGCACGGGC
>NZ_JABEMA010000301.1 GCF_013004605.1 Pseudokineococcus marinus | reverse complement strand
CCCGCGTGCCCGGCATGCGGCGCCGCGTGGTCGACGACGTCGCCGCCCAGGTCGTCGCGCTCGTCGGCGGAGCGGTGACGACGACCGCGCCCGAGCGGCGCCGCCGCGCGGACCACCCGTCGGCCGCTCCCGACGGGCCCGCCCCCGCCGGCGACGTCGGCGAGGAGCGGCCGCTCGCGCCGGGCGACGTCGCGGTGCTCGTGCGGACCAACGCGCAGGCCCAGATGGTCCGCGAGGCGCTGGAGCGGGTCCGCGTGCCCGTCGTCGTCGGGGGGCGCACGAGCGTCTTCACGACGCCGGCCGCCTCCGACTGGACCGTCCTCCTCGAGGCCCTCGAGCAGCCGCAGCGCAGCGCCCGGGTGCGACTGCTCGCGCTGGGCGCCTTCGGCGGCCACGACGCCGCGTCCCTCGACGCCGGCGGTGACGCGCTCGTCGACGACCTCGGGCTGCGCGTGCGCGCGTGGGCCCGGCTCCTCGACCTCCGCGGGGTCGGCGCGCTGCTCGAGGCCGTGCAGCGGCCGCGGCCCGACGCCGCCGGCCTCGCCGAGCGGCTGCTCGGGACGGTCGGCGGCGAGCGCCGGCTCACCGACCTGCGGCACGTCGGGCAGGTGCTGCACGAGGCCGCCGTGCGCGACGGCCTCGGCGTCTCGGCGCTGCTGGCGTGGCTGCGCGAGCAGGTCGAGGAGGCCGGGCGCGACGGCGTCGTCGAGCGCAGCCGCCGGCTGGAGTCCGACGCCGCGGCGGTGCAGGTCCTCACCGTGCACACGAGCAAGGGCCTGGAGTTCCCCGCCGTGCTCGTGCCCTTCGCGTGGGACATGTGGCAGAACACCAAGCCCTCCACGGCCCTCGTCCACGACGCCGACGGGCGCCGGTGCCGCGACGTCGGGGGCCCCGGCGCACCGGGATGGGCCGACCACGTGCGCGAGCACCACCGCTCGGAGTCCGACGAGGAGCTGCGCCTCGCGTACGTGGCGCTGACCCGGGCCGCGAGCCACCTCACGGCCTGGTGGGCGGGGACGACGAACACCGGCCGCGGCCCCCTGCACCGGCTGCTGCTGCACCGCCCTGCGGGCGTCGGAGCGCCCGACCTCCCCGGGTCACCCGACGACGGCGTCCCCCCGGCCGTCGTGCCGGTGCCCTCCGACGACGACGCCCTGGCCGCCCTGGCGGCGCGGGCGGCCGCGAGCGACGGCTCCCTGGTCGTCGAGCGCGTCGCCGGCCCGCCCGACGGCCGGCCGTGGCGCGCGCCCGACCGGGTCGTCGACGGCCTGGCGGCGGCCCGGTGGAGCCGGAGCCTCGACGCGTCCTGGCGCCGCACCTCCTACAGCGCCCTCACCGCCGCGGCGCACGACGCCGGGCCCGCGCCCGCGGGCGGCGCCCTCGTCGAGCCGGAGGCGGCGGTCGAGGACGACGAGCGCCTGCCCGCGGACGGCGCTCCCGCCCGCGCCGGGGCGTCGGGCGGAGCGGGCCCGTCGCCCGCGGCGGTGCCCTCGGCGTGGGACGCCCTCGCCGGCAGCGCGCGCTTCGGCGTGCTCGTCCACGCCGTCCTCGAGGAGCTCGACCCCTCGACCCTCGCCGCTCCCGACGGCCGTCCCGACGGCGCTCCGGACCGGGTGCTGCGCGACCTCGTGGCCGAGCAGGCCGCGGCGCAGGGGCTCGCCCTCGACGTCGACGTGCTCACCGGAGCCCTCGACCTCGCCCTGAGGACACCCCTCGGACCGCTCGCGGGCGGGCGCCGCCTCGTCGACGTCCCCGCGCGCGACCGCCTCCCGGAGATGGACTTCGAGCTGCCCCTCGCCGGGGGCGACGACGCCGGGGCCGCCGCGCTGCGCCCCTCCCTCGCCGGGCTCGTGCCGCTGTGGCGGCGGCACTGCCCCGAGGGACCGCTGGCCTCCTACGCCGACGCGCTCGAGCACCTCACCGCGGACGGCGAGCACGAGGACACGGGCCAGGTCGGCGGGCTGCGCGGCTACCTCACCGGCAGCGTCGACGCGGTGCTGCGGCTGCCCGCGCCCGACGGGGGCGACGCGCGCTACGTCGTCGTGGACTACAAGACGAACCGCCTCGGCGTCCCCGAGCGGCCGCTCACGTCGTGGGACTACCGCCCGGCGGCGATGGAGGAGGCCATGGTGGCCGCGCACTACCCGCTCCAGGCGCTGCTGTACCAGGTGGCCCTGCACCGCTTCCTGCGCTGGCGGCTGCCCGGGTACGCGCCGGAGCGCCACCTCGGCGGAGCGCTGTACCTCTTCGTGCGCGGGATGGTCGGGCCGTCGGTGGCGCCCGCGGAGGACGGCGCGGTGCCCGGCGTCATGGCGTGGGCGACGCCGCCCGCGCTCGTGGTCGCGGCGTCCGACCACCTCGCCGGCCGCGGGACGGCCCCGTGAGCGGCGACCCGCGCGCCGGGGACCTGGCGCTGCGCGCCACCGGGCTGTTGCGCGACTTCAACCGGGCCGGCCTGCTGCACGCCGCGGACGTCCACGTCGCCCGCCGCCTGGGCGCGCTCGCCGGGGAGGAGGACGAGGCCGTCCTGCTCGCCGCGGCGCTCGTGGTCCGCTCCACCCGGCAGGGCTCGGTCGTCGTCGACCTCGCGACGGCCCGGGAGACGACCGCCGCGGACGACGTCGACGACGAGGCGGACGACGGCGCCCGGTCCACGACGGAGGGGACGGCGGACGAGGGAGCGGCAGCAGGCGGCGCGGTCGACGCCGTGGTGTGGCCGGGCGAGGACTGGGCCGCCCGCGTGGCGGCCAGCCCCCTCGCCGGAGGCCCCCTGCGCGTCGAGGGCGGTCGCGTCTGGCTCGGCCGCTACCGCGACCAGGAGGAGCTCGTCGCGCGCGAGCTCGCGACCCGGGCCGCCGACGTGCCCGACGACCTCGACGCGGGCGTCCTGCGCCGCGCCCTCGACCGTCTCTTCGACCCGGCGGACGCCGACCAGCGGGAGGCCGCCGCGGGCTGCGCGCTCGCCCGCGTCTCCGTCCTCGCAGGGGGCCCGGGCACGGGCAAGACGACGACGGTCTCGAAGGTCGTCGCACTGCTGCGCGAGCAGCACCCGACGTGGCGGGTGGCGCTGGCCGCCCCCACCGGGCGCGCGGCCGCGCGGCTCGCCGAGGCCGTCCGCGACTCCTCGGCGCACCTGCCGGAGGAGGACCGCGAGCGGCTCGGCGACCTGCCGGCGACGACGCTGCACCGCCTCCTCGGCTGGCGGCCGGACGCGCGGCACCGCTTCCGCCACGACCGCTCCGACCGGCTCGCCCTCGAGGTCCTCGTCGTCGACGAGAGCTCGATGGTCTCGCTCACCCTCATGGCGCGGCTGCTCGAGGCGCTGCGCCCCCACACGCGGCTCGTGCTCGTCGGGGACCCCGACCAGCTGGCCTCGGTCGAGGCGGGCACGGTGCTGGGCGACCTCGTCGACGCCGGCGCCGGCGGCGGGCGCCACCCCCGCCTCGCGGACGCCCTCGCGCGGGTGGGCGCCCTCCCCGCCGACGATCCCGGTCGGCACGACCCGTGGGACGTCGGCGCCCGGACGGCGAGGCCGGTCACCGTGCGCGACGGGGTCAGCCTGCTGCGCACCACCCGCCGCTACGCGGGCGGTGGGGTGGTGGACCGCCTCGCGGCCGCCGTCCGCGACGGGCGCGGCGAGGACGCCCTCGCCGTCCTGCTCGCGGGCGACCCGGGCGCCGTCCTGCTGCCGACCACGGCCGACGCGGTGCCGGAGGCCGACCTGGACGACGTCCGCGACGACGTGGTCGCCGCCGCGACGGCGCTGGGG
>NZ_JABEMA010000300.1 GCF_013004605.1 Pseudokineococcus marinus | reverse complement strand
GGGGCGGTTGCTGCGGGGCACGGCCCCATCGTGCCGGGGGCCGGGCGGAGGCGGCACGACGACGGCCCGGCAGCGGCAGGGCGAGGGCGGCAGGGCGACGGCGGGGGCGGGGGCCCGCGGCGGCTAGGGTCGCCGCCCGTGAGGCTCGTCATCGCCCGGTGCTCCGTGGACTACGTGGGCCGCCTGACCGCCCACCTCCCCCTGGCGACGCGCCTGCTCATGGTCAAGGCCGACGGCAGCGTGCTCGTGCACTCCGACGGCGGCTCCTACAAGCCGCTCAACTGGATGAGCCCGCCCTGCGCGCTCACCACCTCCCCCGCCGAGGGCCCGGCCGCGGAGGCGGGCGCCGTCGAGACGTGGCGCGTGGTCAGCGCCAAGACCGACGACGTCCTCGTCGTCGCGGTGCACGAGGTGCTCAGCGACACGACCGTCGACCTCGGCGTCGACCCGGGCCTCGTCAAGGACGGCGTGGAGGCCCACCTCCAGCGCCTCCTGGCGGAGCAGATCGAGCACCTGGGCACCGGCCACGTCCTCGTGCGCCGCGAGTACCCGACGGCGATCGGCCCGGTCGACATCCTCTGCCGCGACGCGGGCGGGCTCTCCGTCGCCGTCGAGATCAAGCGGCGCGGCGACATCGACGGCGTCGAGCAGCTCACCCGGTACCTCGAGCTGCTCAACCGCGACCCGCTCCTGGCCCCGGTGACGGGCGTCTTCGCCGCCCAGGAGATCAAGCCGCAGGCGCGGGTCCTCGCCGCCGACCGGGGCATCCGCTGCGTCGTCCTCGACTACGACGCCATGCGCGGGGTCGACGACCCGACGACGCGCCTGTTCTGACCGCACCGCCCCCCACCACCAGCCGGGCCGCCGACCTCGGCCGACGAGGGCGGCGCGCCCTCGGGAATGAAGGGCCTCCGCGCGCGGCTGGCCCGGGCATGAGCGAGAAGACCCCGTCCACGATCGTCTACACCGCGAGCGTCACCTCGAGCGGCGGCCGCAAGGCCGGGCGCGCCGTCTCCAGCGACGGCGTGCTCGACGTCAGCATGACGGCCCCCAAGGAGACCGGCGGGCCGGGCACGGGCACGAACCCCGAGCAGCTCTTCGCGGCCGGCTACGCGACCTGCTTCACCGGCGCGCTCGGCCTGGCCGGCAAGGAGCAGGACGTCGACACCTCGGCCGCCGAGGTCCGCGCCGACATCGGCTTCGGCCCCGAGGGCGAGAGCTACGCCATCACGGCCGAGCTGACCGTGCGCATCCCGGGCGTCGACCAGGCGACGACGCAGCGCCTCGTGGAGCGCACGCACGAGCTGTGCCCGTACTCCAAGGCGATCCGCGGCAACGTGCCCGTCACCCTCGTCGCGGTGGCCGGCTGACGGCACCCGCCCAGCGCCCGGACGAGGCGCCGCCCGACGGTCGGGCAGCACAGGGCCCACCACCGCTCGCGGTGGTGGGCCCTCGCTGCGCCCGACCCGCCCCGTGGCCTCAGCCCAGCTCGCGGTCGACGTAGCACCATCGCCAGGCCTCGCCCGGCTCCGCGCTGCGCATGACGGGGTGGCGCTCGTGCCGCGCGTGCGCCTGCGCGTGCTGGTGCGGCGAGGAGTCGCAGCAGCCGACGTACCCGCACGCCAGGCACTGGCGCAGGTGCTCCCAGCGGCGCTCGCCCAGCGCCAGGCAGCCCTCGCAGCCCAGCTCGCCCCCCTCCCCGCCGGCGGGGACGACGTCCTCCGCGGGCGCCGGGGCGTCGCGCAGGTGCCGGCAGGACCCGGCGACGGGCGCCCGCAGGGCGCCGGCGCGGTCGTCCCGCGCGACGGCGGCGTCGAGGAGGGACTCCTCCACGTCGAGCTCGGCGAGGACCTGCCGCAGCACCTCGTCCGGCGCGCGCCCCTCGTCCCGGACGGCGAGCAGCTCGGCGCGCTCGGCGTCGAGCATCTCCAGGCGGAGGCGGGCCCACGCCCGGCCCGGCGAGCGGTGGTCGCCGCCGCGCCCGAGCCGCTCCCACGCCACGTCGCCGCGTCGGCGCAGGCGCTCGCGCAGCCCGTCGACGACGTCGTCCGGGTCCTCCTCACGCCGCACCTGCTCCAGGCGCTGCTCCGCGGCCCGTCGGGTCCGGTCGAGGACGGCAGCGTGGACCAGTGCGTCCTCCCCGGGGTCCGGCGCCGGCAGCGCGAGCGCGCGCACGAGCGGCGGCAGCGTCGTCCCCTGCAGGAGCAGCGTCCCGCCGACGACGACGAGCGCGGCGAGCACGAGCACCTCGCGCTGCGGCGTGCTCGCCGGGAGGGAGGCGGCGGCCGCGAGCGTGACGACGCCGCGCATGCCCGCCCACCCGATGACCGCGACGACGCGCCACGACGGCCCGTCCGCCCGTCCGTCCTGGGGCGACGACCCGCCGTCCCCCGCGGACCTGCGCGCGGCGCGGCGCCCGACCAGGCCGGCCAGCGGCAGCGCCACGGCGACGTAGACGAGGCGCAGGAGCACGACGACGGCGAGCACCGCGCCGCAGACGAGCAGCGTCCGGCCGAGGCCGAGGTCGCCGGCCAGGGCGCCGCCCACGACGTCGGAGGCCTGCAGCCCGATGAGCAGGAAGACGCCGCCCTCGAGGAGGAACTGGACCGTCCGCCAGTTGAGGCGCTCGGCGATCCGCGAGCGCGCCGTCTGCTGCACCGGGGAGCGGTGCCCCAGCAGCAGGCCCGTGACGACGACCGCGAGCACGCCGGAGGCGCCGACCTCCTCGGCAGGCAGGTAGGCGACGAACGGCGCGGCGAAGGAGAGCGTGGTGTCGAGCACCTCGTCGTCCAGCCGGCGCCGCAGCCGGCCCGCGAGCGCGGCGACGAGGACGCCGACGAGGACGCCGCCGCCCGCGGCCAGGAGGAAGCGGGCCCCGACCTCCGCGGCGCTCACCGCGCCGGCGACGGCGACGAGGGCCGTCCGCAGCAGGACGAGGGCGGTCGCGTCGTTGAGGAGGCTCTCGCCCTCGAGCACCGTGACGACGCGGCGGGGGAGCCCGACGCGCCGGGCCACCGCCGTCGCGGCCACGGCGTCGGGCGGCGCCACCACCGCGCCCAGGGCGATGCCCACCGCGAGGGGCACCGGCAGCAGCGCCGCGACGACGAGCCCCACCACGAGGGCCGTCACGGCCACGAGCCCGACCGACAGCAGGGCGATGGGCCGCAGGTTCGACCGCACGTCGACGAGCGAGGTCCGCAGCGCTGAGGCGTACAGCAGCGGCGGCAGCAGCCCGACGAGGACGAGCTCCGGGTCCAGGACGACCGGCGGCACGAAGGGCAGGTAGGAGGCGACGACGCCGACCAGCACGAGCACGAGCGGCGCGGACCCGCCCGTGCGCCGCACCAGCAGCTCGACGCCGCCCACGACGGCGGCCACGACGACGAGCAGCAGCGCGGTCTCCACGACCGCATCGTGCCCCCTCCGCGGAACCGCGCCCGTGCGCCCGCCTCAGCGTCGCGCCGACCTCGGCGCCGACGGGAGCGACGACGTCAGCGCACGGGCGCCAGCGCGACCAGACCGGGCGCGAGGCGCTCGGCCGCCCAGCGCTCGAGCGCCCCGGCGTCCTCCCCCGGCCCCGCCTCGCCGGCCACCGCGGCCGCCACGAGCCACCCGTCGGCCAGCGCGAGGACGGCGCGGGCGGCGCCGGCCTCACGACCGGCCGAGCGCAGGAGCCGGGCCACGGCGTCGGCGCAGGCCGCGTCGAAGGCCCCCAGCCGCGGGGCCAGCTCCGGGTCGGCCGAGAGCTCGAGCGTGCGCGCGTAGAGGGCGCGCACCCCCGCGGCGCCGCGACCGCCGTAGGGGCCGAGG
>NZ_JABEMA010000030.1 GCF_013004605.1 Pseudokineococcus marinus | reverse complement strand
GTGGGTGGCGGCGTCCTGGCGCAGCGCCGTCGCCGCCGCGTCGAGGTGGGCGGCGGCGTCGAGGACGGCGTCGGCCCACCGGGCGATGAGCTCGCCGGCGGGGGTCAGCCGCGAGCCGCGCGCCCCGCGCAGGACGAGCGGGACGCCGACGAGCGCCTCGGTCGAGCGCAGGCGCGCCGAGGCGGCCTGCTGGGTGGTGCCGCAGGCGGCGCCCGCCGCTCCCAGCGACCCCAGGTCGCGCACCGCGACGAGCAGCTGGAGGGCCCGCAGGTCGGGCACGCGGTCGCCGAGCACGCCCGAGGCTCGCACCACCACCTCTCAGCCACAAGCGGAGGCTGTGGGGTCACGCGCCCGAGGGGGCTACCGGGCCCTCTCCGCCGGCCGCACGCTCGACGCGTGCTCACCGCCCCCTCGCCCGCCCGCACCTCCTCGGCACCGCCGCTCCCGCGCCGCCGCCTGCTGCCCGCGCTCGAGCACCCGGGGCAGGCGCTCGAGCACGTCACGCCCAACTGGTTCGCCTCCGTCATGGGCACGGGCGTCGTCGCCGTCGCCGCGTCGTCGCTGCCCCTGCAGGGGGCGGTCCTCGACGCCGTCGCGCTCGTCGCCTGGCTGCTCGCGGCGACGCTCCTCGTCGTCCTGACCCTCGCCTTCGCGCTGCACTGGCGGCGCCACCGGGCGCTCGCCGCCGGCTACGCGCGCCACCCCGTCATGGCCGGCTTCTACGGCGCCCCGGCGATGGCGCTGCTGACGACGGGCGCGGGCGCGCACCTCGTCGGCGAGCGGCTCCTCGGCGAGGCCGCGGGCGTCGCCGTCTTCGCCGTCCTCTGGGTGCTCGGGACGACGCTGGGCGTGGCGACGGCCGTGTGGGTGCCCTTCCGCACCGCCACGCGCGCGGGCGACGCCGCCGCGGTGGGCGAGCGGGCGGGCGAGCCGCTGCCCGCGTGGATGATGCCGGTGGTCCCGCCGATGGTGTCGGCGTCGACGGGCGCGCTGCTCGTGCCCGAGGTGCCGGCCGGCCAGCTGCGTCTGGCGCTGCTGCTGGCGTGCGCGGCCCTCTTCGGGCTGGGCCTGCTGGCGGGTCTCATGACGGCGACGCTCGTCCACGGGCGGCTGCTCACGGGCGGCCCGCTGCCGGTGCAGGCGGCGCCGACGACCTGGATCACCCTGGGCGTCGTCGGCCAGTCGGCCACCGCGGCGGTGCTGCTCGGCGGCGCGACGGCCGCGGTGGCGGGCGCGGGCTCCGACGCCGCGCGGGTCGTGCACGTCCTCGGTGTCGCCTACGCCGCCGCGATGGTCGGCTTCGGCGGCCTGCTCCTCTTCCTCGCGGCGGCGCTGACGGCGCACGCCGCCCGCCGCGGCCTGCGCTTCTCGCTGACGTGGTGGAGCTTCACCTTCCCCGTCGGCACGTGCGTCACCGGCACGAGCGGCCTGGCGGCCGCCACGGGCTCGACCGCCGCGGCCGCGCTCGCCGTGGGTCTCTTCGCGCTGCTCCTCCTGGCCTGGGCGCTCGTCGCCGGCCGGACGGCGCGCGGGGCCGCCAGCGGCGCGCTCCTCCTGCCGACGGGCTGACGGCGCCCCCCTGGGGCTGACAGCACAGCCGGCGGGACGTACCGTAGGGAAGGCAAGCCTCACCTGCGGCGGTCGTCGTGGGTGGGCCCCCACCGCCGGCCGCCCGCGCCGGACCCGAGGAGCCGCATGACCACCACGACCGAGGCCCGCCCCGCCCCCGCGCCGGCGCAGTCCGCGCCGCACCGCGAGCGGGCCGCGACGTCGCCGCAGGACGCCGGCCGGGTCGGGGCGGTGCGCCGCCGCCCCGTGCGCGAGCGGCTCGCAGCCGTCGCCGTGCCGGTCCGAGTCAGCGCCGTCCGCCGCGTCACGCCGTCGGTCGTCCGGGTCACGCTCGCCGGGGAGGACCTGCGCGCGACGCCCGCGCTGGGCGCCGACCAGTACTTCCGCCTCCTGCTGCCCCGCCCCGGCCAGCAGCGCCCGCGGCTGCCCGAGACGGAGCGGTGGTGGCCGGAGATGCAGGCCATGCCGGCCGACGAGCGCCCCGTGCTGCGCAACTACACGGTCCGCGACGCGCGCCCCGCGGACGGCGAGCTCGACGTCGACCTCGTCGCCCACGGCGAGACCGGCCCGGCGAGCGCCTGGGCGCTGCGGGCCGCGCCCGGCGACGAGGTGGGCGTCATCGTCCAGGACACGTGCTTCGCGCCCCCGGCCGGCACGGGGCACGTGCTCCTCGTCGCCGACGCCACGGGCGTGCCCGCGGCCGCCGGCATCCTCGCCGCGCTGCCCGCCGGGACGACGGCGACGGTCCTCGTCGAGGTGCCCACCGCGCAGGACGCCCCCGACCTGCCCGCCCGCGACGGGGTCGAGGTGTCCTGGCGGGTCGCGGGCGACGCCGGCTCGCTGCTCGAGGACGTCGCGGCGCGCTCGCTGCCCGCCGCGGGCGTCTACGCGTGGGTCGCCGGCGAGGCCGCCCTCGCCACGTCCGTGCGCCGCCACCTCGTGCGCGAGCGCGGCCTCGGGCTGCACCGCTCGGAGCTGTGGCGCCTCGGGGCCCTCGCCGACGTCCTCGCCGGGCCGCTGGGCCACCACGCCGAGGGCGCCCTCGCCTGAGGGGTCCCGGGCGCGGCAGCCCGCTCGGGGACGGGGCCCCACGACGACGACGGCGCCCGCCCCCGGTGGGGACGGGCGCCGTCGCGGGCTCGGGCGTCGGTCAGCCCACCGTCACCGCGGCGAGGGCGTCGACGAGGCCCTCGCCGAAGTAGCCGTTGTCCTCGGGCGAGCCCGTGCACGGCTGGCCGGCGTACGGCGTCGCGGGGCAGGGCACGTCGGTCGCCTGCTCCTCGAGCAGCGCGCGGAGCTCCGCGGGCGTGGCGTCCGGGTGCGTCGTCTTGAGCAGCGCGAGGACGCCCGCGACGTGCGGCGACGCCATCGAGGTGCCGGACAGCGCCGCGTAGCCGCTGGGCAGGATGCTCTGCGGGATCGTCGAGATGACGCGCGTCCCGGGGGCGGCGACGTCGATGACGCCCTCGCCGTAGTTGGAGAACGTCGAGCGCGCGCCGTCCTGCTGCGTCGCCGAGACGGTGACGACGCCGGGCAGCTCGGTGGGCATGTCGACGCAGCCGCGGACGTCGCGGTCGGCGATCGCGCCGCTGCCGTCGTTGGGGCTCGAGCTGCTCGTCGTCTTGTCGGCGAGGTCGTAGGCCGAGTTGCCCGCGGCGGCCGCGCTCACCACGCCCTGGGACTCCGCGTAGGCGACGGCGCGGGTGACGGCCTCACGGGCGGCGGCCTGGCTCACCTCGTCGTCGCACCAGAACTCCCACGGGTCGACGTAGTAGCTGTTGTTCGTGACGTCGAAGCCCTCCTCGGCCGCGTGCATGAAGCCGCAGATGGCCGACTCGGGGTAGATGAAGCCCTCGGCGCTGACGACCTTGACCGCCGCCAGGGTCACGCCCGGCGCGACGCCGACGACGCCCTGCCCGTCGCGCTTCGCGCCGATGGTCCCGGCGACGTGGGTGCCGTGGTACCCGCCCGGGAAGGGCAGGTAGGCGCCCTCGCTGCCGTCGAAGCGGCCGCCGCCGGTGCAGTCGCCCGAGAGGCTCCGGTCGACCTGGCCGGCGAGATCAGGGTGGCTGTCGTCGATGCCGTCGTCGAGGACGCCGACGACGACGTCGGGGCTGCCCGGCTCGATCGCGTTCGCCCGGTCCGCGCCGATGGCGGCCATGTCCCACTGCACGGCCTCGACGGGCTCGTCGACCGCCGTCGCGTCGACGACGCCCAGCGCCGCGGCGCCGCCCGGCGCCGACGCGCCACCCGTGAGGAGCTCGCGCATCTCCGGGCGCTGCGGGCCGCGGCCGGGGCCGCGCCAACGGCCCGGGACGCCCTCGAGCACGGGCACCGTGCGGGTCGGGCCCACGGAGTCGACGAGCGAGGAGAAGTGGCCGGCGAGGACGTCGTCGCGGAAGTCCGCGTCGGCCGAGCGGGCGACGACGACGCCGATCTCGGGGTAGTCGACGACGGTGCTGCCGCCCGCGCGGGCCACGGCGACCCGCACGCGCGCGACGGCGGCCGGCGTGGCGTCGGTGTTGACGACGTAGCTCATGACCCCCTGGCCCGGCGCGGGGCGGGTGATCGGGGGCGCGGCGGACGCCGGGCCGGCGACGGCCGTGGCGGTGGCGGCGCCGGTGAGCGCCAGGGCGAGCGCGGCCGCGGCGGTGCGGCGGGCCCGACGGTGTGCGTGGGTCACGTGGTCTCCCGGGTCGGTGGCTGCCCTCTCGCTCGAGGGCCGCGGGTGACCGTACGCCGGGGCACCGACGAACGGGGCGGAGCGGACCAGATCGGTCGTACCGCCCCGCCCCCCGCCGTCAGCGCAGCTCGTCGACCAGCCGCCCGGCGAGACCCGTGTAGGTCGACGGCGTCAGCGCGGCCAGGCGCGCCGCGACGTCGTCCGGCAGGCCGAGGCCGGCGACGAAGTCGCGCATCGCCGCGCCGTCGACGCGGCGCCCGCGCGTGAGCTCCTTGACGCGCTCGTACGGCTCGTCCATGCCCGGCGTCCCGGCGACGGCCTGGGCGCGCATGACGGACTGGACGGCCTCGCCGAGCACCTCCCAGTTGGCGTCGAGGTCGCGCGCCATGGCGTCGGGGGCGACGTCGAGCCCGCGCAGCCCGCGGCGCACGTTGTCGAGGGCGAGGAGCGAGTGCCCGAGCGCGGTGCCGATGTTGCGCTGCATCGAGGAGTCGGTGAGGTCGCGCTGGAGCCGTGAGGTCACGAGCGTCTGCCCCAGCACGTCGAGCAGCGCGTTCGAGACCTCGAGGTTCGCCTCGGCGTTCTCGAAGCGGATGGGGTTGACCTTGTGCGGCATCGTCGAGGAGCCCGTCGAGCCGTGGGCGCCGAGCTGCTGGCGGAAGTAGCCGACGGAGATGTAGCTCCACACGTCGGTGCAGAGGTTGTGCAGCACCCGGTTGAAGCGGGCGACGTCGGCGTAGAGCTCGGCCTGCCAGTCGTGGGACTCGATCTGCGTCGTCAGCGGGTTCCACGTCAGGCCGAGGTGCTCGACGAAGGCGCGGCCCTGCGCGGGCCAGTCGACGTCGGGCAGCGCGGCGACGTGGGCGCCGAAGGTGCCCGTGGCGCCGTTGAGCTTGCCGAGGTACTCGGCGCCCTCGACGCGGCGCAGCTGGCGGCGCAGCCGGTGCGCGAGGACGGCGAGCTCCTTGCCGAGCGTCGTCGGCGTCGCCGGCTGGCCGTGCGTGCGGGCGAGCATCGGCACGTCGGCGCTCTCGTGCGCCATCGCCGCGAGCTGGTCGACGAGGGCCGTCGCGGCAGGGAGCCACACCTGCGTGACCGCGCCGCGGACCATGAGCGCGTAGGCGAGGTTGTTGACGTCCTCGCTCGTGCAGCAGAAGTGGACGAGGGCCTCGGCGCCCTCGAGGGAGGTGCCCTCGAGGTGGCGGGCCACGTAGTACTCGACCGCCTTGACGTCGTGCGCCGTCTCCCGCTCCAGGGCGCCGAGCTCGGCGACCGAGTCGGCGTCGAAGCGCTCGACGAGCGCCCGCAGCGCCGCGACGTCCTCCTCGGTCGGCTGCGGGGCGCCCGGGACGACGCCCGTGAGGTGCAGCAGCCACTCGACCTCGACGTGGACCCGCTCGCGGTTGAGCGCCGCCTCCGACAGGTGCTCGACGAGCGAGGCGACGGCGCCGCGGTAGCGCCCGTCCAGCGCGCCCAGGGGGATGCCCGCGTCGGCGAGGGGCGTGCGGGCGCCCGCGAGGGCGTCGGGCTGGGGCTGCGCGGCGTCGGTCACGGCGGCATGGTCCCAGAGGCCGGCCCGCACCTCGTCCGCGCCGCCGGCGACGACGTCAGGCGAAGGGCAGCAGGGTCCGCCAGTAGTCCCAGAACTCGACCGCGACGAGCACCACGACGACGGCGTAGGACAGGGCGATGAGGGGGAACCGCAGGTCGACCACGGCTCGCGCGAGGCCGGCCGGCGCGGGGACCGCGCCCTGCTCGAGCGAGCGCGCCGTCGTCGTCCAGAACAGCGGGATCATCACCGACCACACGACCATGCAGTACGGGCACAGGGCGCCGATCGCGTAGAGGCTCTGGCTGATGAGCCAGACGACGAGGGCCGTCCCGGCCGTGACACCGACCTGGACGCCCAGCTGCACCCACCGCGGCAGGCGCGCACCGCTGAGGAGGACCACGCCGAGCGTCGTCAGGACGGCGAAGGACGCGATGCCGATGAGCGGGTTCGGGAAGCCCAGCAGCGCCGCCTGCTCGGTCTCCATGACGCTGCCGCACGACAGGACCGGGTTGATGCTGCAGGACGGCACGTAGCTCGGGTCGAGGGCCAGCTCGAAGCGCTCGACCGTGAGGACGAAGGCGGCGACGAAGCCGATGGCCCCGGTGACGAGCATCCACGCGCCGAAGCGGCGGTCACCGACGACCGGCGCGAGCGGGCCGTCCTCGACGTCGTCCGCCTCGTCGTACGGCTCGACGTCGTGGCGGTCGCCGGGGGCGCGCTGGTCCGTGGCCGACATGCCACGCAGGGTAGGCCG
Organism: Pseudokineococcus marinus; assembly: GCF_013004605.1. GTDB lineage: Bacteria > Actinomycetota > Actinomycetes > Actinomycetales > Quadrisphaeraceae > Pseudokineococcus > Pseudokineococcus marinus. The sequence continues at coordinate 11,852 of NZ_JABEMA010000030.1, read as the reverse complement.
CGCTCCCTGGGACCCGCCTGGACGTCACCCCTGCGCCCAGGACGCGGAGGTGACGCCCCCTTCACGCTCGCGACCGTCAGCGGCCGGCGCGCGGCCGCAGCGCCAGGGCGACGACGACGGCGGCCAGCAGCACGACGCCGCCCCCGATGGCGGCCGTCACGTCGACGCCGGCGGCGAAGGAGCCCTGCGCGGACGCCAGCAGCGCCGCGCCGTCGGCCCCGCCGAGCAGGCCCGCGGCCTCGACGGCGCCGCCGAGGGTCTGGGTCGCGGCGTCCGCGGTGGCGTGGTCGACGCCCGCGGGCACCGCCAGGTGCGAGCGGTACACGGCGCCGAGCACGCTGCCGAGCACGGCCGTGCCCAGCACCGCGCCGACCTCGTACGCCGTCTCCGAGACCGCGGACGCGGCGCCCGCCCGGTCGGCGGGCGCCGAGGTGAGGATGGCGTCGTTCGTCAGCGTCTCGGCCAGGCCGACGCCCGCCCCGACGAGCACGGACGCCGCCACGAGCAGACCCGCCTCGGGGGCGCCGCTCAGCTGCGTCGCGAGCGCGTACCCGAGGGCCGACGTCGCCAGACCGGCGGGCACGAGGACGTGCAGCGCCCACCGGCGGGCCAGCCGCACGGCGAGCAGACCCGTCGCGATGGTCGCGGCCATGCTCGGCAGCAGGTGCAGCGCCGCCGCGAGCGGCGAGAGGCCGACGACGAGCTGCAGGTACTGGGAGGTGAAGAAGAGGAGGCCGACGAAGGCGAAGATGCCCATGAGGTTGGCCGCGACGGACGCGCTGAAGACGGGCACGCGGAAGAGGGAGAGGTCGAGCAGCGGCCGGGCCCGGCGCAGCTGGCGGCGCACGAAGAGGACGCCGCTGGCCGCCCCCAGCAGCGCGGACGCCACGACGACGTCGGTCAGCCCGTGCTCGGCGGCGCCCTTCACCGCGTAGACGAGCGGCAGCATGGTCGTCAGCGAGAGCACCACCGAGAGCAGGTCGACCGGCCCGGGCGCGCTCTCGCGGGACTCGGGCAGCAGACGCGGCCCGGCCACGACGATGAGCGCGGACACGGGGACGGCGACGAGGAAGGCCGCGCCCCACCAGAAGTGCTCGAGGAGCACCCCGCCGACGACCGGCCCCACCGCCGCACCGGCCGAGAAGCCGGTGGCCCAGATCGCCACGGCGAGGCGGCGCTGGCCGCCGTCGGGGAAGACCGAGCGCAGCAGCGCGAGGGTCGGCGGCATGAGCATCGCGCCGAAGACGCCGAGCAGCGCCCGCGCGCCGACGAGGGCGCCCGCCGTCGGCGCGAAGGCCGCGAGCAGCGACACGAGGCCGAAGCCCGCGCTCCCGACGAGCAGGAGGCGGCGGCGGCCGATGCGGTCGCCGAAGGAGCCCATGGCGACGAGCAGCCCGGCGAGCACGAGCGGGTAGACGTCGACGACCCACAGCAGCTGGGTGGCCGTGGGGCGCAGCGAGGTGCTGATCGTCGGCAGCGCGAAGGACAGGATCGTGCCGTTCATCGACGTCAGCAGCGTCGGCAGGACGAGCACGACGAGCGCCAGCCACTGCCGGGCCGTGGCGCGCGGGGGCGCGACGACGTCGGGCCGGCGGCGCTGGACGGGCAGCGGGCCGGTGGCGGGTCCGGTGGTGCGGCTGTCGTGCGTGGCGGTGCTCATGGCGGTCCTTCGACGGTCGTGGTGCGGGCGCGCCGCGCGCCGGGCCGACCGTCGCCGACGGCGAGCGGGGGGCCCGGGACGTCGGCGTCGCAGGGTGCTGGTGGTGCTGCTGGGGTGGCGGCCCCGGCGTCCGGTGCGGGCACGGACGAGCGGGGGCCGCCGTCGTCAACTGTACCGTCTGGACGGTCTGTTCCCGACCGCTGGCTACGCTGCCCGGATGACGGCCCGGGACCGCGTGCTCGACGCCTACGAGTCCCTCCTCGTCGAGGCGGGACCGGCCGCGGCGACGCTCGACGCCGTCGCCTCCGCGGCGCAGGTGTCCAAGGGCGGCCTGCTGTACCACTTCCCCAGCAAGGAGGCGCTCGTCACCGGGCTCCTCGAGCGCCTGCGGCAGCGCGGCCTCGAGGACGCCCAGGAGATGCGCGCCTCGGACAGCGCGGTCGCCACGTGGCTGCGCGGCTCCGCCCCGCCCCTGCAGGGCGAGAGCGGCCTGTCCCGCACGTACGTCGCGGCCCTGCGCATCGCCGGCGGCGACGAGGCCGCCGACCTCGCCCGCGCCGTCTTCGCCGAGATCGACGAGGCCTGGTTCGCAGCCCTCCTGGACGAGCTCGGCGACCCGGCGCGCGCCCGCCTCGTGCAGCTCGTCGGCGACGGGCTCTACCTGTCGGCGCTCACGGGCGCCGACGACGCCGGCCCGGTGCCCGTCGACGACCTGCTGGCGGCCCTGGCGCCCGTCCTCGACCGGCAGCGCTGACGCCCGAGGCGCCCAGAGCTGTGCGGCGAGGTCGCGGTGCACCGCGACGTGGGCGCACAGCTCGGCGTGGTCCTGGGGGCGCGGCGCCGGCCGGGCCCCCTGGAGGACGCCTCAGCCCTGCCGGTCGTGCACGACGAAGGCCGCCACGAGCACCGCGGCCTCGGCGGCGAGCAGCAGCGTGACGACGACCTCGGGCCGGGCCCCGAGGCCGAGGGCGACACCGGCGACGCCCGTCAGCGGCAGGGACGCGAGGCCGAGGACGGCCAGCGCGCGCGTGAGGACGGCGTCGTCGCGCTCGTCCCCGGTCTGCGTCCAGCCCCGCTCGAAGGTGGTCGCCCGGCCGGGGCCGCGGGTGGTGCGCCAGGCCATGGCCGCGCACGCCACGAGGGCGAGCCCGCCACCGACGAGGAAGCCGTCCCCCATGCCCCCCGGGGCGCGGTCGCGCAGCAGCAGGCCGACCGCCACCACGAGGGCGAGCGCGACGGGGAGGACCACGAGGTAGCGGCGGCGGGCGGTGCGCAGGTCAGTCGACATGGAAGATCTCCTCCACGGGTCGGCGGAAGCGGCGGGCGACGGCGATCGCGAGCGGCAGGGAGGGGTCGTAGCGCCCCGTCTCCAGCGAGTTCACGGTCTGGCGGGAGACCCCGAGGGCCTCCGCCAGCTCGCGCTGCGACAGGCCCTCGGCCTGCCGCAGCGCACGGACGTCGTTCCGCACGACCACCTCCGGTGTCAAGCGTGCTTGTCACCCGCAGCCTGCGCCGGGAGCCTCGTGGTGTCAAGGGTGCTTGTCACCACGACCCGCGGTGACGCCAGCGGCCGGCCGGTCAGAACGCGTAGCGCACGGTGAGCCACGGCGTCTTCTCGGCCATGAGGTCGAGCAGCCGCTGCAGCCAGACCTTCTTCCAGCGGGCGCGGTACCGGACGTTCTCCATGCCGTTCTGCGAGCGCTTGGCCTCCTGGATGTCCGGGCGCCAGATGGCCTCCTCGCCCTTCGGGTGCCAGCCGAGGTTGACCTCGTGCAGCCCGGCGTTGTGGGTGAGGAGGATGACCTCCGCGGCGGCCTGCGCCTTGGCGGCCGGCGACAGGACGTCGTCGATCTCCTCCAGCAGCTCGGCCCACTCCTCGAGCCAGCCCTCGTGCACGACGACGGGCGAGAGGTTGAGGTGCACCTCGTAGCCGGCGGCCACGAAGTCGTCGACGGCCGCGACGCGCTGGGCGACCGGCGAGGTGCGGACGTCGAGCAGGCGCGCCATCCGGTGCGGCATGACGGAGAAGCGCACGCGGGTGCGGCCCTGCGGGTCGTAGTCGAGGAGCTCGCGGTTGACCTGCTTGGTGGCGAAGGACGCCTTGGCCGTCGGCATCGCGCGGAAGGCGGTGACGAGGTCGCGGACGTTGTCGCTGACGACGGCGTCGACGGAGGCGTCGCTGTTCTCGCCGATGTCGTAGACCCACGCGGCGGGGTCGCACTGGTCCGGCCCCGGCTTGGCGCCCTGGCGCGCGACGTGGCGCTGGAGGTACCCGACGACCTGGTCGATGTTGGCGTAGACGGTGATGGGGTTGGCGTACCCCTTGTGCCGCGGGACGTAGCAGTACGCGCACGCCATGGCGCACCCGTTGGCCGTGGACGGCGCGATCCAGTTGGCGGACCGCTCGTTGCGCCGCGCGGTGAGGGTCTTGCGGACGCCGAGCGCCAGCACCTCCGTCTTCGTGCGCACCCAGCGGTCGACGGAGCTGGCGTCGTCGTGCACGCCCTGGACCCGCTGCGCGGACGGCACCTCGACGACCTCGGCGCCGGGCCACCGCTCGACGACCTGGCGCCCGCGCTCGAGCTCCAGCGCCGCTGGCTCGGCGTAGATGGTGCGGACGTCGAGGAGCTGGCGCGGCGCGCGCGTCCCCCGCACGGGCGCGTCCTCGGCCGTCGCCTCCGCGCCCCCCGCCTCGTCCGTCACGGACGAAGGCTACGAAAGTCCGCCCTGAGGTCACCGATCGGGGGAGGAGGGCTACGAAGTCCGCGGTGGGGCGGGCCGGGTCAGCGGCGGGGGCGCGAGCGGCGGGCGCCGACGAGGTGGTCGAGGCTCGCCCGGCCGGGGCCGGCGCCGAGGAGGGCGAGGGCGGCCGCCGCGACGACGCCGACGAGCTCCCAGCCGCCGCCGTCGACGAGGACGCCGTTGCCCCGGTGCACGAGCCAGAAGGCGCCCGCCATGTCCACGAGCACGAGCACCGAGACGAGCGTCGTCGCCGCGCCGAGGACGAGCAGCAGCCCGCCGAGCAGCTCGACGACGCTGACGGCCACGGCGGCCACCTCGGGGGCGGGCACGCCGAGGGAGCCGAGGAAGCCCGCGGTGCCCTGCACGCCCTGGTCGACGAGCTTGTCCCACCCGTGGACGGCGAGGACGACGCCGACGAGGAGGCGGGCCAGGAGGAGGGCGAGGTCGCGGACCGGCTCGGGCAGCACGCCACCACCCTAGCGGGCGTGTGCGTGAACGCTCAACGAGTGGTAGGCCTGGGGCTGCGACGCCGCACGGCGGGGTGACCGCCCCGCCCGGCGTCGCGGACGGCGCCGACCCGCGGCGCCCTCGTGGAGGAGGAGCAGCGATGGCCCAGTACGACGTCCGAGACAGGTCCGCGGTCGTGACGGGCGGGGGCTCCGGCATCGGCCGGGCCGTGGCCCTCGGCCTGGCCCGCAGCGGGGCGTCGGTCCTCGTGGCCGACCTCGACGAGCGGGGGGCGCGTTCGGTCGCCGCCGAGATCACCGGCGCCGGCGGCACCGCGCGCCCCTTCACGGTCGACGTGACCGACGCCGCCCGCGTCGCCGAGATGGTCGCGGCGGCGCAGGAGATGGCGCCCCTGCGGGTCGCGGTGAACAACGCCGGCATCGGCGGCCCGACGGCGACGACCGCCGACTACCCCGCGGACGCCTGGCGCCGCGTCATCGACGTCAACCTCGTGTCGGTCTTCACGTGCCTGCAGGCCGAGATCCCCGTCATGGCGGAGAACGGCGGCGGGTCGATCATCAACATGGCCTCCGTCCTCGGCAGCGTGGGCTTCGCCGGCTCCAGCGCCTACGTCGCCGCCAAGCACGCCGTCGTCGGGCTGACGAAGTCCGCCGCCTGGGAGCACGCCGACCAGGGTGTGCGCGTCAACGCCGTGGGGCCCGCCTTCATCGCGACGCCGCTCGTCGAGGCCTCGCTCGACGAGCGCTCCCGGACGGCCCTCGGCGCCGCCCACGCCGTCGGCCGCCTCGGCACCCCCGAGGAGGTCGCCGGCCTCGTGGCCTTCCTCGCCAGCGACGACGCCGCCTTCATCACCGGCAGCTACCACCTCGTCGACGGCGGGTACTCCGCCCGCTGACGCCCCACCCGTCCGGCACGGGCGCCGGGCAGCGGTGGACCCCCGACGCGGTCAGGCGCGCCGTGGGTCCACCGCCGGGGTTCCGACGCCGGGGGCCTCAGAGAGGCGGCAGCGGCTCCGCCGGCGCGCCCAGGACGTCGAGCACCCACGCGTACTCGAAGGCGCGCTCCTCCCAGCTCTTGTAGCGCCCGGAGGCGCCGCCGTGCCCGGCGTCCATCTCGGTGCGCAGCAGCACCGGCCGCGAACCCGTGCCGACCTCGCGCAGCCGCGCCACCCACTTCGCCGGCTCGACGTAGAGCACGCGCGTGTCGTTGAGGCTCGTCATCGCGAGCACCGCCGGGTGGTCGACGGCGGCGACGTTCTCGTACGGCGAGTACGCCTTCATGTACGCGTAGACCTCCGGGTCCTCGAGCGGGTTGCCCCACTCGTCCCACTCGGTGACCGTCAGCGGCAGCGAGGGGTCGAGGATCGACGTCAGCGGGTCGACGAAGGGCACCTGCGCGAGGACCCCGGCGAAGGCCTCGGGCGCCAGGTTGAGCGCCGCGCCCATGAGCAGGCCGCCGGCCGACCCGCCCATCGCGACGGTCCGCTCCGGCGTCGTCCAGCCCTGCTCCACGAGCGCCGCCGCGGACGCCGTGAAGTCGGTGAAGGTGTTCGTCTTCCGCAGCTCCTTGCCGTCGTCGTACCAGTGCCGACCCATCTCGCCGCCGCCCCGCACGTGGGCGACGGCGAAGACGACGCCGCGGTCGAGGAGCGAGAGCCGCGAGATCGAGAAGGACGGGTCCATGCTCGCCTCGTAGGACCCGTAGCCGTAGAGCACGGCGGGCGCCGGCTCGCCGCGCTCGACGGCGGCGGCGACGTCCCGGCGCGCGACCACGGAGACGGGCACGCGGACGCCGTCGGGCGCCGTGGCCCACGTGCGGCGCTGGACGTAGTCCTCGGACGCGTACCCGCCGAGCACGGGCGTCTCGCGGCGGAGCACCTGCTCACCCGTCGCGACGTCGAGGTCGAAGACCCGCGGCGGCGTGACGAAGGACGTGCGCACGAGGCGCAGGAGGGGCTGGTCGAAGGCCCGGTTGCCGCCGAGCCCGACGCTGAAGAGCTCCTCGTCGACCTCGACCTCCCGCGGCTCCCCGATCGCCTCGGGCGTCAGCGGCGCGACGGCGAGGCGCGGCAGGACGTCGCGGCGGTAGGCCAGGGCGACGAAGTCCGCGAAGGGGGCGACGCCCTCGAGCCGGGTGCCGGGCACGTGCGGCAGCACCGTCTCCCAGCGCTCCGGCGACGGGTCGTCCACGTCGACGACCGCGAGCTGGAAGTCCTCGGCGCCGCCGTCGTTGTGGAGCACGAGGAAGCGGTCGCGCACCGAGCCGTCCGGCTGGGGCAGGGCGACGTGCTCGACGTCGTACTCCACGCCCGCCCGGCGCGGCGCCACGACCCGCAGCCCGGCGCCGGGGTCGAGGGTGTCGAGCACGTGGGTCTCGCTCGTCGTCTTGGCCGCGCTCTCGACGACGAGGTAGCGGCGGCTGCGCGTGCGCCCGACGCCGACCCAGAAGCGCTCGTCGTCCTCGCGGAAGAGGACGTCGTCGTCCGACGCGGGGGTGCCCACGCGGTGCCGGCGCACCTCGTGGGGACGCCAGGCGTCGTCGACGACCGTGTAGTGGACGACGGCCGAGTCGGCCGACCAGGTGGCCCCGTAGAAGGCCCCCGGCACCTCGTCGGGGAGGTCCTCGCCGCTCGCGAGGTCGCGGACCCGGAGCGTGTACCGCTCGTCGCCGGTCGTGTCGCTCGACCAGGCGAGCCGGGCCCCGTCGGGGCTGACGGACGCGGCGCCGAGGGAGAAGAAGTCGTGGCCCTCCGCCTCGATGTTGGCGTCGAGCAGCACCTGCTCACCGGGCAGGGCGCCGTCGGGGCCGGCGGCGGGCGGGTCCCAGCTGTCGGCGTCGGCCACCGGGGCCCGGCAGGAGAGCCCGTACTGCTGGCCCTCGACCGTGCGCCCGTAGTACCACCAGTCGCCCTCGCGGCTCGGCACGGAGAGGTCCGTCTCCTGCGTGCGCGCCTTGATCTCGCCGAAGACGGCGGCCCGCAGCCCCTCCTGGCCGGCCGTGACGGCGCGGGTGTGGGCGTTCTCCGCCTCGAGGTGCGCGCGCACCTCCGGGTCGTCCTTGGCGCGCAGCCACTCGTACGGGTCCTCGACGACGTCGCCGTGGTGCTCGCGGCGCACGGGGCGGCGCGCGGCGACGGGCGGGCCGGACGAGCCGTCGGCGGGGGCTTCGGAGGTGCTCATGCCGCGACCGTAGGCGGCGCTCAGCCCTGCCGGCTCGCCGGGCCTCGGCGCGGGGGACGGGCGAGGGGCCCCGGCGCGTGGTGCTCGGCGCCGCGCTGGGCGGGGGGTCCCGCGGTGCGCAGGCAGGCCCAGACGTGCTTGCGACCGTCCTCGACGTACCAGCCGCGGTGGCTGGCGAGCATGGCCACGAGCGGCAGGCCGTGCCCGCCGAGACCGGGCGAGCGGTCGTGCTCGGGGGTGGGCGGCGAGTCGACGTCGGGGTCCGCCACGTCGAGCAGGCACGACATCCCGTCCGCGACCACCGACACCTGGGCGGGCGGACGGGCGTGGCGCAGGGCGTTGGTGACGAGCTCGCTGAGGAGGAGCGCCAGGGTGTCGGGCAGGCTGATGGAGCCCTGCCACCCCTCACCGGCCGAGGGGAGCTCGGCCGCGTGCGCGGCGAGCTCCCGGCGGGCGCTCGTGAGGTCGGTGGCGGTCTCGACGACCCAGGTGCCGATCAGGCGGCCCTCGACGTCGGGGCGCCGCCGGGGCCAGACGGTGCTGCCGCCCACCGTCCACCCCACCCTCGACCACCACGGTCATCGTCACCGGCGCTCGTCGTCGCCCCTGCCCGTCCCACGGTAGGTGCGACCTCCGCTCGGCGCGCGCCCGGTCCGGGCCCGTGTCTCCCCGCACGCGGGAGTGCCCGGCTCGGGACACCCCGTCAGGCGCCGCGGGCGGCGGCGTCCACACGAGACGACGCGGCGGCGAGCAGCGAGGCCCACCGCGGGTCCTCGCGCAGCGGTGCCGAGACGGCGAGGACGCGGTCGCGGGTCGCCAGCACGGCGGTGAGGTGGTCGGGGTCCCGGCGCACGGCCGCGGCGACGTCGGCGAGCAGGTGGAGCAGCGCGGAGACGACCATGGGGTCGCCCGCGCCGTAGACCGCCGGCTGGCCCACGACGACGTCGAGCACCTCCGCCACGCCGTCGCGCCGCAGCACGACGCGCACGACGCCGTCGTCGTCGCGCACGAGGGCGTCGCCCACGCCGTGCGCGAGGGCCTCCGGCACCGCGGCGCGCAGGTGGGTGATGGCGTGGACCGCGGTCGTCGGGTCGTTGAGGGAGGACGAGACGGCGCGCATCGCCACGTCGGCCAGCTGCCGCAGGCCGAAGGTGGGGTCCTGGTCGGCCGCCCGCTCCTCCCCCACCGCGACGGCGTGGCGGACCGCGCCCTCGACCTCCGCGTCGTGGGAGCCGGCCCCCGACGACCGGCCGCCGACCCCCTCCGCGGCGTCGCGGGGCAGGAGCCGCGCGAGCAGCGTGCCCGGCACGGCGACGGCGCCGGGCGTGGCCCGGACGTCGACGACGGCGTCGTGCTCGCGGGCCAGCTCGACGAGCGCGCCCTCGTCGACCGACGTCACGAAGCCGGTGCGCTCGGAGGTGACGGCGAGGCCGTCCTCGCGCCCCTGCAGGGAGGCGGGCACCCGCTCCGCGGGCCGGCTGCGGGACAGGACGCCGCTGGCCTCGGCGTGGACGTCGACGAGGATCGGCTCGATGCGGATCTTGCGGGACAGGTGGGCGAGGAAGACGACGAGCGTGACGACGCCGACGAGCGCGAGGAGCACCGCGAGGGTCACCGAGAGGCGGGGCACGAACTCGGCGGTGGAGTCGTCCGAGTCGCGCACCGTTCGCAGCACCACGAGGCAGTAGGCGAAGGAGCCGAGGAAGACGCCGAGCGTCACCTGCACCGCCCGGTCGCTGGCGAAGGTGCGCAGCAGGCGCGGGGAGTACTGGCTGCTCGCCAGCTGGAGCGTCACCACGGTGAGGGAGAACGTCAGCGAGCTGACGGTCATGAAGGCGCTGGCGATCGTCTTGAGGACGTCACGCGCGGCCGAGGAGCCTCCCCCGAAGACGACCGTCTCGACGAAGACGGGCAGGTCCCCGTCGAGGGCCTCGTCGAGCAGCGGCAGCAGCACGCCCGCGACCGTCGCCAGCACGACGAAGGTCACGGGCAGCGGCCAGAGGCTCGCCCGCGCCGTCTCGGCGAGCGTGCTCAGCGACCGCCGCCCGGGGAGGCCGGACACCTACCGCCCCTCGCGGACGCCCTCGCGGCGCTCCCGCTCCTCCCGCTCCGCCTGCTCGGCGCGGGACTCGCCGCCGTTGCGGAGGCGCAGCTGGTACCCCTCGTCGACGGCCTCGCGCATCTTCGCGTCCTTCTTGTCGCTCGCCCGGGTGTCGCGCGGCGGCAGCTGGACGGTGTCCTCCGCCGGCAGGCCGGCCTGGAGCTCGCGGCCGCGCTCGACCTCGGCGTCGATCTCAGCGCCCAGGAGGAGGGCGATGTTCGTGATCCACAGCCAGAGCAGGAAGATGACGACGCCCGCGAGCGCGCCGTAGGTCGCGCTGTAGCTGTCGCTGTTCACCACGTAGAGCGCGAAGGCGACCGACGCGAGCAGCCACACGGCGATGGCGACGAGCGCGCCGAGGCTCATCCAGCGGAACTTCGGCTGCTGGACGTTCGGGGTCGCGTAGTAGAGCACCGCCACGATGACGACGACGATCGCGAGCAGCACCGGCCACTTCGCGATCGACCAGACGGTGACGGCCGTCCCGCCGAGCCCGACGACGTCGCCGATCGCCTGGGCGACCGGCCCGCTGACGACGAGGATGACGAGCGCCACGGCGATGAGGACGAGCGCGCCGAGGGTGAGCAGGTACTGGACCGGCTTGAGCTTCCAGACCGGCCGGCCCTCGTCGACCTCGTAGATGCGGTTCATCGCGCGGGAGAAGGCGCCGACGTACTTCGACGCCGAGTACACGGCGCCGAGGATGCCGATGACGACGCCGAGGCTGGCGCCGGTGGTGCTCTGGTTGCTGATGAACTGGTCGATGAAGCTGTTGACGGGCCCGGAGACGTCCGAGCTGGGCGACAGCGTGCTGACGATCTGCGTGATGCCGTCCGAGACCGCCTGGCTCTGCCCGAAGAGCCCGAGCAGCGACACCAGCGCGATGAGCGCCGGGAAGAGCGCCAGCACGGAGAAGTAGACGAGCGCCGCCGCGAGGTCGGTCACCTGGTCCTTGGAGAACTCCCGCAGCGCGCGCTTGACGATGTAGCCGGCGGTGGGCTTCGCCAGGTCGTCGGGGCTGTCGGGCTTGCGCCCGTCGTCCGGGTGCGGCGCGTCCTGCGCCTTGGCGCTGGTCTGCGACATGGTCCTGGCCTCCGGGTGGGCGCGTGCGACAACGGGGCCCCTGGCTGGACCGCGTCACAGCCTGGCCCTCCTCGGGCGGGGGCGCGATCGGGGACGGACGGCCGACGGTTACACCTCACCCCCGTCGACCTCACCCCGCCGACCGCGCGACCACGTCCGCCGGGCGCTCAAGGCGGAGCCGTCGCGTGCCGAGGACCACCCCGTGAGCGCCCCGACCAGCCCCGCCCCGCGGGCGGCGACCGCCCTCCGGCGGGTCGCGGCCCTCCTCCGCCTCCGGCCGCTCCGCGCGGCACGGGCCGGCGCCGGACCCAGCCGCTCCCCCTCCCGCGCCGGCGGCCCCGCCGTCGTGACGGCGCCCGACCGCGACGCGCTGCACCGCCTGCTCACCGGCCTCCTGCTGGAGCACCCCGGCGAGCCGATGGCCCTGCTCCTCGTCGGCCTCCTCCCCGCGGACGGCCGCGACGGCGTCGGGGACGGCTCCGAGGACCTCCTGCGCGCCCTCGTCGAGGTCGCCGGCAGCGAGGACGTCGACCCCGGTCGCTCGGACTTCTCGCTGACCGCGCAGGTGCACCTGGAGCCCTGGCACACGAGCGACGGCGCCAACGTCGTCCAGAAGGGC
>NZ_JABEMA010000003.1 GCF_013004605.1 Pseudokineococcus marinus | reverse complement strand
GTCGGGGAAACGCCCGGTCCCATTCCGAACCCGGAAGCTAAGCCCGTTCGCGCCGATGGTACTGCGTGGGGGACTGCGTGGGAGAGTAGGTCGCCGCCGGACTTCACTTAGGAAGGGCCACCCCCCTTGTGGGGGGTGGCCCTTTCGCATGTCCAGATCCAGATCGACCGGCAGTGCTCGGCGGGGCCTGGTGTCAGTGGAGGCGAGGGTGCCGTCGGCTCAGGCGCCTGCCGACTGAGGACCCCGCTGGGTCAGGACGCCGTCGTCTCGGCCCGGCTGCTCGGGAGGTCGAGCCGCACCACGGTGCCGCGACCGACGCGGCTCTCGGCGGTCGCCGTCCCTCCGTGGGCCTCCGCGACGGCGCGGACCAGGGGCAGTCCGAGCCCGCTCCCCGGCACCCCGCGCACGGCGGGGCTGCGGAACAGCTCCTCCCACACGTGGGGCAGGTCCTCTGCGGCGATCCCGGGACCCGTGTCGGCCACCTCGACGAGCACGCGCCCCGCCTGGTCGCGCGCGCGGACCTCGATCGTCCCGCCCGCCGGCGTGTACTTCACCGCGTTGTCGACGAGGTTCGCCACGGCGAGCCCGAGGAGGTCCTCGTCGCCGTCCACCGCCGGCAGCGGCCACGGCGCCCGGGGGAGGCTCACGCGCACGTCACGCCCTTCGGCGCCGCCCTGGTCGCGCACCGCCTCGACGGCGTCGAGCAGGACGGCCGCGAGGTCGACGGGTCGTCGGTCGACGCCCCGGAGCTCGACGTCGGCGATCTTCCGCAGGTCCGCGGTGAGGCGGCTCAGGCGCACGACCTGCTGGTCGATGCTCCGCAGCCCCGCGCCCGTCCCCGGGTCGGCGGTGACGGCGTCGTCGGCGGCCACGTTGGCCACCGCGGCGCGCATCGCCATCAGCGGGTTCTTCAGCTCGTGGTCCAGCCGGGACAGCAGCAGGCGTCGGCCCTCCGCGGCCGCCTCCTCCGCCGCCGCGACGCGGGCGTCGGCCTCCCGGTGCACACGGGCCGCGGCGCCGCGCCCGAGCAGGACGGCGAGGACGGCCAGCACCGACACCAGAGCGCCCAGAGCCAGGACCCAGTCCCCCGCGAGAGCGCTGACGTCCAGGCGCTCGTCGGGCACCGTGCCCACGGCGGTCAGAAGTCGGACGACGGCACCCAGCGCGAGGGGCGCCAGCGCGAGGGCGAGGAGCGCCCGGGTGCGGCGTCGCGTCACGCCGTCGTCACGCGGGCGCTGAAGCGGTAGCCGATGCCGGGCACCGTCGTGATGAGGGACGCCGCCTCCCCGTCGCGCGCCCCCGCGGGCGCGACGCCCGGGGGCGGCCCTTCGAGCACGCGACGGAGCTCGGCCACGCGGGTGTCGACCGTGCGCGTGCTCGTCTGGTACGTCCAGCCCCAGACGGCCTCGAGGAGCCGCTCCCGCGTCATCAGCTCGTCGGGGTGGGTCATGAGGTAGGAGAGCAGCGACGTCGCGCGGGGGGTGAGGACGACCTCGGCGCCGGCGCGGGTCACCCGCCCCGACACGCGGTCGAGGACGACGTCGCCGCTGCGCAGGCGGTGCGCCGCGGCGAGCGGGGCTCCGCCGCCGGAGCCGCCTCGGCGCAGCACGGCGCGGATGCGTGCCACGAGCTCGTGGGGGTCGAAGGGCTTGTTGAGGTAGTCGTCGGCGCCCTCCTCGAGCGCCATCGCCCGCTCCGCGGACTCGCCCACCTGCGTCAGCAGGATGATCGGCAGGTCCGCGTGCTCGCGCCGCACCCGCCGGAGGACCTCGCGCCCGTCCAGCCCGGGCATGAGCACGTCGAGGACGAGGAGGTCGGGCGACGACGTCCCCACCCGCCGCAGCGCTTCCTCGCCGTCCCGGGCGACGACGACCTCCAGCCCGCTGCGCCGCAGGAACGGCGCCAGGTTGTCGGTGATCGCGTCCTCGTCGTCCGCGAGCAGCACCGTCGTCATCGCCCCCGCCTCACCGGATCGTCCCTCACCGGATCGTCAGCGTCAGCGCGTAGGGGATACCGGCATCGGCAGTGGCGAGGCCGACGACGTAGTCGCCGTCCGCCGGCAGGGTCCACGAGCCGCTCGTGGCGCTGCTCATCGTCGTCTTCAGCGGGGTGCCGTCGGGCGCGACGAGGTCGAAGCCCACCGCGTCGCCGTCCGAGGTGATGCTGACGGACGCCTCCTGGCCCGCCGACGCGGCGAAGACGTACTGCGGTCCCTGGCGGGCCGGCGCCTGGCCGCGGACGGTCGTCGACGTCTGCCCGGCCGGGAAGCGGATCTCCTGCAGTCCGTCGCTGCTCGAGCCGCCACCGGCCGCCCCAGCGGAACCTCCGCTCGCCGAGCCGTCACCGCTGGCCGAGCCGCCGCCCGCGCCCGCGCCGGCGTCTGCACCACCGCTCGTGGCCGTCGGGGCGGGCGCGGCTCCTCCGGACGCCCCGTCGGACCCGGCGTCCGAGCCGGACCCGCTCGAGGCGGAGCCGTCCGAGGAGCCGGAGCCCCCCGCCGCCGGCTCGTCGGTGCCGGAGGGTGTCGTCTCGGACGGCGCCGAGGCGGACGCGTCGGGGCTGGTCGTCGCGGACTGCGGGGTGGCGTCGTCCGTGGGGGCCGTGCTGGGCGTCCCGCTGGGCGAGGGGTCGGCGGGCGCCGTCGTCGCGCTCGTCGCCGGCGTCGGCCCGGAGTCGTCCTCGTCGACGCCGCCCTGGAAGGAGCAGCCGGCGAGCGCGAGGGCCGCCGTCACGGCGAGGACCGGCAGGGCGCGGGAGCGGGAGCGGCGCATGTTCCGGACGATAGGACCGCCCCCGACGCCCTGCCTCCGTGCTGCGCCCGCTCCGCGCCGTCCGTCCCGAGACGTCCTGCGCGTGTGTCGAAGTGGTGACACCACGTGCCCGGACGGGGACGCGGGCGCCACGGCCCCGCCGCACGCGCTGCCTAGCGTCGAGAGCGGGTCGCAGACAGCGGCTCCCTCCCCGCCGGGGAGGTGCTCGACCGGAGGTCACCCCCATGCGCACCACCCAGGAGCCCACCACCCAGAAGCCCGCCACCCCCGTCCGTCACCGCGCCGGTCGTCGCACCGTCGCCGCGGTCGCCGTCGCCCTCGCCGCCCTCGGCGGCACCACCGCCGCGGCCCAGGCCGCGAGCGGGCCGTCGCGGGTCGCCTTCTCCGCCGGCGCGACGAGCGCCCCCGTGACGGGCCAGGTCGCCGCCGGCGGCGAGGACGCGCACGTCTTCGGCGCCCGCGCCGGCCAGGCGGCCGTCGTCCACTTCGAGGGCCCGGCGGACAGCTACTGGACGCTCGTCGGCCCCGACGGCAGCCCCCTGCACACGGGCGCCACCGAGCAGCAGGAGGACGCGACCGTCGCCCTGCCGCGCACGGGCGACTACGTCCTCGACGTCCACAGCGCCACGGCCGGCAGCTACGAGCTCGACCTGACGATCCCCCAGCCGATCCGCTTCGCTCCCGGTGGCACCTCGCGCACCGTCCGGGGCGCTGTCTCCCCCTCGCAGGGGGAGCTCGACGCCTACTCCTTCGGGGCCCGCGCCGGCCAGGAGGCGACCGTGCGCTTCTCCAGCGACACGGGTGGGGCCACGTGGTCGCTCGTCGCGCCCGACGGCTCCCCGCTGCACACGGGGATGACGCAGGACCAGTCGAGCGCCACGGTCCGGCTGCCCTCCTCGGGCACGTACTCCCTCGACGTGCAGAGCGACGCCGGCCCGACCGGCTACGCGCTGACGCTGTCCATCCCGGCGCGCTGACGCCGACCGCGCCGTCGTCCGTGGTCCTGCGCCCACCGGCGGGGACCACGGACGGCGCGGGCCGGCGCGGAGCCCTCCTCGGGGCACCGCCGCGCCGCCCTACGGTGCGCGGGTGACCGACGAGCAGACGCGCGGAGCGGTCGGCGCCCCTGAGCCGGCGGACGGCGTCCCCCGGGGTGCGGGCACGGCCACCGGCGAGGCGGCCGGCCCACCCCGCGGCGTCGTCCGCGACGCCCTGGGTGTCGGCCTCGCGACGGGCGCCTACGGCGTCTCCTTCGGCGCCCTCGCGGTAGCGGCGGGCCTGTCCGCCGGGCAGGCCGTGGCGCTCTCGGCGCTGATGTTCACGGGCGCCAGCCAGTTCGCGCTCGTCGGCGTGCTCGGGGCCGGAGGCTCGGCGCTGGGGGCCGCGGCGACGGCGACCCTGCTCGGCACCCGCAACGGCCTCTACGGGCTGCGGCTCGCGTCACTGCTGCGGGTGCGCGGCCCGCTGCGGCTCCTCGCCGCGCACCTGACGATCGACGAGTCAGCCGCGATGGCGCTCGGCCGCCGTGACCCGGGCACGGCCCGCTGGGCGTTCTGGGCCACGGGCGTCGCCGTCTTCACGTTCTGGAACGCCGCCACGCTCGCCGGAGCGCTCGGCGCGGACGCACTCGGCGACCCCACCGCGCTCGGGCTGGACGTCGCGGCCCCGGCGGCCTTCGTCGCCCTCCTCCTGCCGCTGCTGCGCGGCCGCGGTGACGTGGGGCTCGCCCTCGGCGCCGGCGCGCTGGCGCTCGTCCTCACCCCGCTGCTGCCCGGCGGGCTGCCCGTGCTCGGCGTCGGGGCCGTCGCGCTCGTCGTCGGGCTGTGCCTGCCGGGCCGACGTCGTCCGCCACGCTCCGAGGGGAGCGCGCGATGACCTGGCTCGCCGTCCTCCTCGGCGCCCTCGGCTGCTACCTGTGCAAGCTCGCCGGAGGCCTGCTGCCCGAGAGCGTGCTGGCCTCCCCGCGGGTGCAGCGCGTGACGGGAGCCCTGCCGGTCGTGCTGCTGGCGGCGCTCGTCGCGACGCAGACCGTCGGTGACGGCCGCGCCCTCGTGCTCGACCCGCGGGTGGCGGGCGTGGGTGCGGGGCTCGTCGCCGCGCTGCTGCGCGCGCCGTTCCTGCTCGTCGTCGCCGTCGCGGCCGGGACGGCGGCGCTGGTGCGGCTGCTGGTGTGAGCGCCACGGCCCGAGGAGCACCGGGCCCGTTCCCGCGCCGAGTCCGACGTCGCACACCGAGTCCGACGACGGACGCTTCCGGAGCCTCCCTCTACCCCCGCAGCGTCGGACTCGAGGCAGGACGTCGGACTCGCGCGCTCGGCGGCGGTCGTCGTCCACAGGGGCCCGGCGAGACGCCGCCGGACTGCCGCACAGTGCTCCCGTGAGCCGCCCCGCCGTCCCGCAGCGCCTCGTCGGCGTCCCGCTGCGGAGGCAGGAGCTGCTGGAGCACGTGACGACGGCGCAGCTGGCCGGGTCCGGCTTCCGGCAGGTCGTGCGCGGCGTCCACGTGACGGCGGGAACGCCGGACGACCACGGCACCCGCGTCCTCGGCGCGCTGCGGGCCCTGCGGGGACGGGGCGTGCTCGGCGGGCTGTCGGCGGCGTGGGCGCACGGCGTCCCGGAGGTCCGTGACGACGAGCCGGTCCTCGTGCTGGCGGCACGGCCGGCGCCGCGCTCGCGGCCGCCCCTCGTCGTCGTCCAGCAGTGCGCTCTTCCGGCGGGCGACGTCGTCGAGACCCGGTGGGGCCCGGCGACCTCGCCCGTGCGCACCGCCGTCGACCTGCTGCGGACGCTGCCGATGCCGCGGGCGCTCTGCGCGGCGGAGGCCCTGGCGCACCGGTGCGGCGTCGGCGTCGACGAGGTGCTCGCCCAGCTGGACCGCCAGCGCGGCGACCGCGGTGTGGCGCTGGCCCGCCGGCGCGCGCAGCGGCTGGTGCCCGCGGCCGAGTCGCCGCAGGAGACGGCCCTGCGGCTCGTGCTCGAGGACGCCGGCCTGCCGGCTCCTGTGCCGCAGCACGAGGTGCACGACGACGCCGGACGCTTCGTCGCCCGCCTGGACCTCGCCTGGCCCTCCGCCCGCGTGGCCGTCGAGTACGACGGCGGGCACCACCGCGAGGCGCGCCAGCACAGCCGAGACCTCGCCCGCCACAACCGCCTGCGGGCCCTCGGGTGGACGGTGCTCCAGGTCGACGCGAGGGTCCTGGCCCGGCCGGAGGAGCTGCTGCGGCAGCTGGCCGGGCTGCTCGGCGCCCGCTGACCGTCGCCGTCGTGGCCCGGGCGGGTGGCGCGCTCGCCTCGAGTCCGACGTCGTGCCTCGAGTCCGACGTCGCGCCGGTGGTCCGCCGTCCCCGACCTGTGGGACGTCGGACTCGGCGCGGGACGTCGGACTCGACGACCAAGGGCGGTGGGCGTGCCGGAGCACGCCGCGCCGCCTCCGCGGCGCGCTGGCAGGGTGGTGCGCATGGCTGACAGCACCGGGGCGCAGGCCCCCGTCGTCGTGGTGACCGGCGCCAACGGTCTCGTGGGGGAGGCGGTCTGTCGCGCGCTGCGCGAGCGGTCGGCGCTCGTGCGCGCCGTCGTCCGTCGAGAGGGCGCCGCGCCGGTGCTCGAAGGCGTCGAGGAGCACGTGGGCGACTTCGCCGACGAGGGCTTCGCCCGCGACGTCGTCCGGGGAGCCGACGCCGTCGTCACGACCGTCCACCCCATGGGCTCGCCGCGGGAGGTGCAGCACGAGGTCGCCGTCGAGGGCACGCCCGTCCTCGCCCGGGCGGCGAAGGACGCCGGCGTGGCGCGCTTCGTCCACCTCTCGACGGCCGGGGTCTACGACCGGTCGGCCGGCGTCGGCGACGTCGCGGAGGACGGCCCTCTGCTGCCCGAGGGCAGCGGTGACTACCCGGACACGAAGAACGCCACCGACCGCGCCCTCGCGGAGGTCGGCGGGATGACGACGGTGCTCGTGCGCCCGCCGGCGATCATGGGCGCCGGTGAGTCGTCGGTGTGGAACACGCTGCGGCCGGCCGACGTCCGCGACGGCGGCGACCGCTCGGCCAACCCGGCGAAGACGTGGTCGTGGGTCCACGTGCACGACCTCGCCGACCTCGTGGCCGACGTCGCCACCGGCGCGGTCGCGACGTCCGACGACCCTGGGCGCGGCCCCCTCGAGGGCGCGACGACGCCCGTCCTCGTCGCCGGCGAGCCCGCCACCTGGCGCGACTACCTCGGCACCGTCGGCGAGGCGGTCGGCGTCGAGCCGGAGTGGACGGACGAGCCCGAGTGGACCGGCCAGCTCGTCACCGACCGCGCCCGGGCGTGGGGCTGGGCGCCGCGCGTCAGCCTGTCCGAGGCGCTCTCCGAGCTGCGGCAGGGCCTGCGCGGCTGACGGCCCCCCCCGGCGCCACGAGCGCAGCACGACGACGGCCCCGCCCTCCGAGGAGAGCGGGGCCGTCGTCGTCCCGAGGGGCGTCAGCGCACCGTCACCGTCCACGTCGCCGAGCGGCTGGGCGCCGTCAGCGCGTCACCCGCGGCGTGCACCGTGAGCCGGTGCGTCCCGCGGGCCAGCGCCGGCTGGGTCAGCGTGACCCGGCCGTCGCGCAGCACGCCCTTCGCGAGGGCGCGCCCGCCGGCGTCGCGCAGCACGACGTCACCCGTCGCCGTCCCGGCCGGGGAGGTGACGGTGACGGCGACCGTCGTCGTCTTCCCGCGCCCCGGCGTCGTCGTCCTCGGCGAGGCCTTCGTCGAGCCGCCGGCCCGGACGACGTCGAGGACGAGCGGCGTGGACGCCGCGAGGGCGGTGGCGCTGCCGTCGTAGGCGACGGTCACCGTGCGCCGGCCCGCGGGCAGCTTGGCCAGGGGCAGGCGCGCCTCCCCGCGGACGAGCGGCGCCCGCGAGGCGGTGCGGCCGTCGACGACGAGGCGCACCTGCCCCGTCGCCGCGACGCCGCCGGCGCGGACCCGGACGACGACCGGCTGGCCGCCGCCCGTCGTGGGCGCCTTCGGCGGCAGCACCTCGAGCGTCGCCGCGTCCTTGACGACGACGAGGCGCGTGCTCGTCGTGGACGGCGCGCTCGACACGTCGCCGCGGTAGGTGACGGCCACGGTGTGCGTGCCGGCCGGGAGCACCGGCAGCGCGACGCGGGCGACGCCGTCGGACACCGTGCCGCGGGCGAGGAGGCGGCTGCCGAGGCGGGCCTCCACCGCGCCGCTCGGGGCGACGGCGCTCGTCACCCGGGCCTCGAGCACCGCGCTGCGCGTGGCCGTCGGCGCCGTCGTCGTCGTGACGGACGTCGTGCTCGTCACGCGGGCGACGTCCAGGGTCACCGGGGTGCTCGCCGCGCTGCCGGCGCTGCCGCCGTCGTAGGCGACGACGAGCTCGTGCCGGCCGCCGGGCAGCACGGGCAGGGACACCTGGGCCGCGCCGTCGACGACCGCGGCGGACGCCAGCGTCGTGGAGCCCGCCGTGACGACGACCTCGCCGTCGGCGCCGGCGCCCGCCGGGTCGAGGCGGACGTCGAGCACCGCGGGCGTCGCGGCGTCGACCGGTGCGCCGGAGGCCGTCCCGACGCCCACGACGAGCGTCGGCGTGACGGGCTCGTCGGTGCCCGGGTCGTCCGTGCCGGGGTCCTCGGTGCCCGGGTCGTCCGTGCCGGGGCCCTCGGTCGAGGGGTCGTCGGTGCCCGGGTCCCCGGTGCCGGGCTCACCCGTGCCGGGGTCCGGGCTGCTGGGGTCCTGGGTCGCGGGGTCCGCACCCACGACGACGTCGCGATTCGTCGAGGACGCCGACCACCGGCTCGCGTCCTGCGGCGTGTAGCCGACGACCGCCGTCTGCGCGCCGCTGCGGGCGGGCACGACCTCGACGGCGTAGGAGCCGTCGGTGGCGAGCGTCGCCGTGGCGCGCGCGCCGGCGACGTCGACGGTCACGACGCCCTGCGGCACGACCGTGCCGGCGCCCGCCGAGACCGCGCCGCGCAGGACGGCGGGCCGCCCGGCGACGAGCTCGGGGACCTCGACGGTCGTCGTCGTCGCCAGCGCGCCGTGGGCCTCGCCGGTGCGGGCGAGGCTCACGCGGGCGACCACGCGCCCGTCCGACGCCGCGCTCGTGCGGACCTCGACGCCGCCGGAGGCGCTGCGCCACACCTGGCCCGACGGCAGGGCGCGGTCGACGTCGACGCTGCTCGTGGAGCGCACGGTGGGCGTCGCGTCGAGCGCGAGGCTCGCGCGGCTGTCCTTCTGCGCGCGCAGCACCCGCAGACCCGTCGTGGCCCGCCACCGGGTCAGGCGCGCCTGGTCGCGGCCCGTCGCCTGGCGGTTCTCGAGGCGGTAGGCGACCCCGGTGCGGGGGTCGGTGACGGTGAGGTCCTTCACGCCCGTGCGCGCGCCACCGGAGACGGGCGCCAGCTCGACCAGCGACGTCCCGACGGCGGTCACGGTGCTGCGCTCGCCCGCGTCGAGGAAGCCGAGCATCGCGCGGGACATCGCCGCGAGGGAGCCGGGCGTCCCGTCCGAGCTCGCCATGACGTCGATCGCGTCGCCGTACTCGCGGTCGCCGCAGGGCGCCGTCGCGGCGTCGCCGGCGAAGTCCTGGCGCGGGTCGGAGGTGCACTCGACGGCGTTGGCGTGCTCGAGCGAGAGGTTGTGGCCCAGCTCGTGGGTGACGAGCGAGAGGTCGGAGGCGTTGGCCAGGGCCGACAGGCCGCCGTCGTCGACCCCGCGCCCCACGGTGCCGACGCCGTAGCCGCAGCCCTTGCCGTCCTCGTCGACGAGCACGAGGACGAGGTGCGTGCGCGCTCCGTCCACGTACCCGGCCCGCTGGCCCGCCTCGCTCCAGAGGCTCCACAGGTCGCTGCAGGTCCGGGTGGTCGCGTAGTACGTGGGCGCCTTCGCCAGGGCGAAGGTGACGCGGCCCGCGCTCTGCTCGGACCAGTAGTCGGAGGCGCGCTGGACCATCGACGTGAGGTCGGCGTCGGTCGGCACGGGCTCCGTGCCGGCGCCCATGTCGGCGACGACGACCGTCACCGGTCGCGCCGGAGCTGTGGTGGCGGCGGTGGGCGGCGGGGCCGCGGTGGTGACCTCGACCGTCCCGACCGTCGCCGCGAGGGTCTCGCCCTCCTCGGCCGCGGCCGTGACGACGGCCTCGGCCACGGCGGAGCCGTCGGCGGCCGGGCGCTCGCGGGCCGCGTCGAGGCGACGCTCGCCCGCGGCGTCGGCGACGGCGTCCTCCAGCTCGGCGGGCACCTCGACGACGAGGCGCACCTCGTCGCCGGTCCGCGCGCGCGAGCTCTCGAGGCCCTCGACGCCGACGAGCGTGCCGTCCTCGAGCCGCAGCCCCGCGGGCGCGGCGACGTCGAACGCGCCCTCCGACGGCGGAGCGTCCGCCCGCACGGCCTGCGCCAGCGCGGGCTCCGCGGCGTGGTGGTGCACCGAGCCGTCAGCGTGGACGTGCTCGTGCCCGCCCGCCGGTGCCGCCTCGTGCTCGTGCGCCTCGTGGTCGTGCGTCGCGTCGGCATGGCCGGCGCCGTCCGGGTGCGCGTGCGGCGCGGCCTCGAGCCGCACCACCTCGCCCTCGAGCACCGCCTGCGCGGGCCCGTCCGCGCTCGTGGCGGCGTCGCCGCCCGTCGTCGCGCCCGTCGTCGCGCCCGCCGTCATCGGCGGCAGCAGCGCGACGGCGAGCAGTGCGCTCGCGCCCACCCTCGCCGCGCGCCTCGTCCTGCTCTGGCTCACCTGCACTCCTGTCCTCGGATCGGATGTCGTCCCGAGGGAGGTCGGTGCCGCGCCGCCGGCGGAGCAGCGGCGTCACCCGTGCGCGGGAGGCCGCCACCCGGCTGCTGCGGCGCACGGGTGGCGGGGGTGCGGCGACCCGTCCGCCGAGTCTCCCCGGGTGCGGTCTCGGCGGCCCCTCGGTCGACCGCGGGAGGCCGCTGTGCGTCGGGCCCGCGCCCGCCTACGATCCGCCCAGTCACTCACCGTCGAGGAGGCTCACGTGCGTCATCCCTCTGCCCTCGTGTCCGGAGCGGGAGCCGCGGCCGTCGCCGCCGCGCTGCTGCTCGGACCGTCCGCCGCCGCCGCTCCACCGTCCGACCGGCCCGCGCCCGCCCAGGAGGCCCAGGCCCGCAAGGCTGCGGCGCAGGCAGCCAAGGCTCAGCAGTCCCAGGACCGCGCGCTCGCGCGCGGCTCGCTCCGCGAGGACCTCACCCGCGAGCGCTTCTACTTCGTCATGGCCGACCGCTTCGAGAACGGCGACCCGACCAACGACGACGGCGGCTACGGGGGCGACCGCCTCGTCAGCGGCCTCGACCCCACGGCCAAGGGCTTCTACCACGGGGGTGACATCGAGGGGATCCGCCAGCGGCTCGACTACATCGAGGGCCTCGGCACCACGGCGATCTGGCTGACGCCGTCCTTCGTCAACCGCCCGGTGCAGGGCGCCGGTGACGCCGTCTCGGCCGGGTACCACGGCTACTGGATCACCGACTTCACGCAGATCGACCCGCATCTCGGGACGAACGAGGAGCTCGAGGGCCTCATCGACGAGGCGCACGAGCGGGGGATGAAGGTCTTCTTCGACATCATCACCAACCACACCGCCGACGTCATCCAGTACGCCGAGGGCTCGCAGACCTACATCACCAAGGACGCCGAGCCCTACCGCGACGCGAGCGGCGAGGTCTTCGACGACCGCGACCACGCGGGCACCAGCGAGTTCCCGGCGCTCGACGCGGCGACGTCCTTCCCGTACACCCCTGTCTTCCCGATGCCGGGCGACGCGACGGCGAAGACGCCGGCCTGGCTCAACGACCCGACGATGTACCACAACCGCGGGAACGCCCGGTTCGACGGCGGGGAGTCGGACCAGTACGGCGACTTCTCCGGCCTCGACGACCTCTTCACCGAGCGGCCCGAGGTCGTGGCGGGCATGGAGGAGATCTACAAGACCTGGGTCGACCTCGGCATCGACGGCTTCCGGATCGACACCGTCAAGCACGTCGGCGACGAGTTCTGGAAGGACTTCGCGCCGACGATCGAGGAGCACGCCGCCGAGATCGGCAACCCCGACTTCTTCTCCTTCGGCGAGGTCTACAACTCCGACCCGGAGTTCCTCTCGCACTACACGACGGAGGCGGAGCTGCAGTCGGTCATCGACTTCGGCTTCCAGGCGCGGGCGCAGTCCTTCGCCAGCGGCGGGGCCACGCAGCAGATGGCGGACCTCTTCGCCGCCGACGACTGGTACACCGACGCCGACAGCAACGCGTACTCGCTGCCGACCTTCCTCGGCAACCACGACATGGGCCGTATCGGCATGTTCCTGCAGGACGCGGGCGCCGAGGGCGACGAGCTGCTGGAGCGCGACCGCCTCGCCCACGCGCTCATGTACCTGACGCGCGGCCAGCCGGTCGTCTACTACGGCGACGAGCAGGGCTTCACGGGCGACGGCGGCGACCAGGACGCGCGCCAGGACATGTTCGCCTCGCAGGTGGCGACCTACAACGACGACGTCCTCGTCGGCACCGACGCCACGACGGGAGGCGAGAACTTCGACCCGAGCCACCCGCTGTACACGACGATCGCCGAGCTGTCGGCCCTGCGCGAGGAGAACCCGACCCTCGCCGACGGCGCGCTCGTGCAGCGCTACGCCGAGGACGGCGCGGGCGTCTACGCCTTCAGCCGCATCTCGGACGACGACGACGTCGAGTACCTCGTCGCCACCAACAACAGCGACACGGCGCGCACCGTCGACCTCGACACCTTCACGACCCGCACCCGCTACAAGGCCGTGTGGCCGGCGGGCACCGGGGCCGTGTGGTCCGACCACGACGGCACGGCGCGCGTCACGGTGCCGCCGCTGTCGGCGGTGGTGTGGAAGGCCAGCAAGCCGATGCGCCCGGCGCGCACCGCCCCGACGCCGGTCTTCACGACGGGCGAGGAGGTCAGCGGCCGCGCCGAGGTGTCGGTCGACGTCCCCGGTGGCGGCTTCGACCAGGTGACCTTCGCCGTCCGCCCGGCCGGCTCGACGGACGAGTGGCAGGTGCTCGGGACGGACGACAACGCGCCGTACCGCGTCTTCCACGACGTCACCGACACGGCCGAGGGCACGGCGCTGGAGTACCGCGCCGTCGTGCGCGACCACTCGGGCAACGTCGCGGGCGCGAGCGCGACCGCCGTCGTCGTCCCCGAGCCCGGCCCCGGGGTCGGCGGCGAGCCGACGACCGTGGCGGTCGCGGGCAGCCTCGGCAGCGAGATCGGCTGCCCCGGTGACTGGGAGCCGGCGTGCGACGCGGCGCAGATGACCTACGACGCCGACACGGCCACCTGGTCGCTGACGGTGGCGCCGCCCGCGGGCTCCTACGAGTACAAGATCGCCGTCGACCGGTCGTGGGACGAGAACTACGGCGCGGGCGGTGAGCCGAACGGCGCCAACATCCCGCTGACGACGAGCGGCGGCGCGGTGACCTTCACCTACAGCACCGCGACGCACCTCGTCACCGCGGTGGAGGAGTCGGTCGAGCAGCCGGGCGCCGTCTCGGTGCCGGGCGACCTCAACAGCGAGATGGGCTGCCCCGGCGACTGGGAGCCCGACTGCGACGCCGCGCAGATGACCTACGACGCGGAGACCGGCCGCTGGCGGCTGACGGTCGACCTCCCGCCGGGGCAGTACTCCTACAAGGTCGCCGTCGACCGGGCGTGGACGGAGAACTACGGCGCCGACGGCGTGCCGAACGGGTCGAACATCACCCTCGACCACCCCGGTGGCCCGGTGACGTTCGTGTACGACCACGCGACGCACCGCGTGGCGGTGGAGGTCGAGCAGGGCTGACCTGCACCGTCCCGACCGCCCGCGTCCCCGGCTCCCCGCCGGGACGCGGGCGGTCCTGCGTCCGCCGCTGCGGCGTCAGGTCGGGGCGCCCACCCGCGCCAGGACGTCGTTCACCCGTGCGGGGTCGAGCGCCCACCGGGCCACGAGGTCGGCCATGCCGACGACGCCGACGTCGTGGGGGCGGCTGCTCACGCGGATGCGCAGCCCGGTCGTCGCCAGGGGCAGGGAGAACGCGGCGACGCGCTCGCGGATGCCGGACAGGAGGTGCTCACCCGCGACGGCGAGGCCGCCCGAGACGACGACCTCCGAGGGGTTGAGCAGGCTCACGGCGTCGGCGATGCCGATGCCCAGGACGCGGCCCGCCTCGCGGACGCGGCGCACGGCGCGGGGGTCCCCGGCCTGGAGGGCTGCGACGACGTCCCGCACGTCGGCCACCTCGAGCCCGTCGTCGACGAGGTCCCGGGCGAGCGCCCAGCCTCCCGCGTACGCCTCGAGGCAGCCGAGCTTCCCGCAGCGGCACAGCGGCGGCTCGCGGTCGGTGACGTCCCCGGCGGTGTGGGTGTGGCCGAGGTCGCCGGCGGAGCCGCGGGCTCCGCGCAGGATCTGCCCGTGGGTGACGAGGCCCGCGCCGATGCCGGTGCCGACCTTGACGAGCAGCAGGTCGTCCAGCGGCTCCTCGGCGAGGACGTGCTCGCCCCACACCATCGCGTTGACGTCGTTCTCGACGAGCACGGGCACCCCGAGCCGAGGCTCGAGCAGGGCGGGCACCGTCACGCCGTCCCAGCCCGTCATCATCGGCGGGGAGACGATGCGCCCTGTCGGGTGCTCCACGGGGCCCGGCAGGCTCATGCCCATCGCCCAGGCGGGGAGCTCGTCCCGCGTGGGCAGCGACGCGAGTCCCGACGTCACGAGCTCGAGGACGCGGTCCGGACCGTCGCGGATGTCGAGGTCGACGGTCGTCTGCGAGCAGATGCCGCCCCCGAGGTCGCAGTGCGCCAGCCGTGCCGCCGAGGCGCCGACGTCGGCGATGAGCAGCCCCCCGCGTGCGGCGTTGAAGACGAAGCGGCCTGCCGGTCGTCCCCGCGAGCCGCCCCGGACGCCGGCGTCCACGACGAGGCCGGTCGCGAGGAGCTCGTCCAGCCGGGCGTTGACGGTCGCCCGCGCCCAGCCCGTCTCGGCGCCCACCCCGGCGCGGGTGACCGGACGACCACCTCGCAGCCGGCGCAGCAGCTCGGCCGCCCCGTCGCTGAGGGCCGCGCCGTCGCCGAGAGCCGTGTCCATGAGCGCGGGACGGTACGTCACCAATGTGTCCGGGGCAACACCCTTTTCGTGCTTGACGAGCCATCAACGGCCGCCTTAACGTCTAGCCGCAGACATTAAGCCAGCGGCCCACCCGAGGAGACGCGATGACGCGCCCGAGCCTGCGACCCCTGTCCTTCGCCGTCCTGCCCGTCCTCCTGCTCGCCTCGGCGTGCGGGGGCGAGCAGGACGCCACGAGCTCCGACACCCCGAGCGGAGACGGCGGCGACGTCCGCGTCGCCGCCGTCATCAAGGGGCTCGACAACCCCTTCTTCCAGGCGATGCGCGACGGCATCGAGGCCGGCGCGTCCGACGCCGGCGTCGGCGTCGAGGTGCAGGCCGCGCAGTCGATCACCGACACGA
Organism: Pseudokineococcus marinus; assembly: GCF_013004605.1. Taxonomy (GTDB): domain Bacteria; phylum Actinomycetota; class Actinomycetes; order Actinomycetales; family Quadrisphaeraceae; genus Pseudokineococcus; species Pseudokineococcus marinus. The sequence continues at coordinate 30,660 of NZ_JABEMA010000003.1, read as the reverse complement.
CGGGGCAGGCCGAGCGCCTCACCGCGCTCGCCCAGCAGTCCTACGACTGCTACGTCGTCAACCCGATCACCGGCAACAACCTCGTCCAGGGCCTGGCCCAGCTGCCCGAGGGCACGCCCGTGGTCAACATCGACCAGCCGGTGGACGAGGAGGCGGCCCAGGCCGCCGGCCTGGAGATCGACAGCTACATCGGCACGGACAACGAGGCCGCCGGCGCCCTGGCGGGTGAGCACATGGTCGAGCTGCTCGGCGGCTCGGGCACCGTGGGCCTTGTCGCCGGGGTGGCGGGTGACGTCACCAGCGCCGCGCGGATCGACGGCTTCTCGTCGGCCGCGAGCGACCTCGACCTGCTCCCGGTCGTCTCCGCCGACTGGAACCGCCAGCAGGCGCTCACCGCGGCCACCGACCTCATCACCGCCAACCCGGACATCAAGGGCTTCTTCGCCGCGAACGACGACATGGGCCTCGGCATCGCTCGAGCGGTGGCCAACGCCGGTCTGGAGGACCAGATCAGCGTCATCAGCGTCGACGGCAACGAGGAGGCGCTGCAGGCGGTCGCCGACGGCGACCTCGCCGCGACGGTGGCCCAGTACCCCTACGCCGTGGGCCAGCTCGGCGTCGAGGCCTGCGCGAGCCTGGCGCGGGGCGAGGACGTCGAGGCCGAGGTCGACGCGCCGGTGGCGCTCGTCACGCCGGACGTCGCCGAGCAGGCGCTCGCGGCCTTCCCCCAGCCGTTCGAGGACGGCGCCGCGGCGGCGTCGCCGACGGCCGGCTGATGGCCGGCGTGAGCGCACCGCGGACGACCGGAGGGGGCGCGTGGTGAGCGCGACGACGAGCACCAGCAGGGACGGCGCACGCCGCAGCGGCCCTGACGGCGCGGACCGCGACGGCGCCGCCACCCCGGCGCGTCCGCGGTGGCGGGAGCGGTTGGCCGACCCGGGCACCTGGGCCGAGCTGGCCGCCCCGGTGGGGCTGGTGGTCCTCGTGGTCCTCTTCCAGGTCCTCGACCCGACCTTCCTGACCCTCGGCAACATCGAGGCGATGCTGGCGGCGGCGGCGATCCTCGTCGTCCTGGCCACGGGGCAGACCTTCACCGTGGCCACCGGCGGCATCGACCTCGCCGTGGCCTCGACGATGACCTTCAGCGCCGTCATGTTCGGCGTCGCCTTCGGCGCCGGCGCCCCCGTGGGCGTGTGCGTGGTCGTGTCCGTCGTGACCGGCCTGCTCTTCGGCCTCGCCCAGGGCCTCGTCATCGGCTACGGGCGCATCACCGACTTCATCGTGACGATCGGTGGGCTGTCGATCGCCTCGGGGCTCGCGCTCGTCGTCTCCGGCGGGCAGCCGCAGTCGATCATCAGCACCTTCATGCTCCGGCTCTCGACCGGTGGCGTCGGCGTCGTCGGGTACCCGGTGCTCGTGGCCCTGGTCGTCGCCGCGGCGGCGCACGTCCTGCTCTTCCACACGCGCTTCGGCACTCACGTGCTCGCGGCGGGCGGGTCCCCGGAGGCCGCGACGGCCACCGGCATCAGCACCCGTCGCGTCAAGACCGCGGTCTACACGCTGAGCGGCACCTGCGCGGGCCTCGCCGGGGTCCTGCTCGTCGCTCGCATCGGCGCCGCGGAGCCCGCCGCGAACACGCAGTTCCTGCTCAACGCGGTCGCGTCGGTCGTCCTCGGCGGTGTCGCTCTCATGGGAGGGCGGGCCAACATCGCCGGGCCCCTGTTCGGCGCCCTGCTGCTCACCGCCCTCACCAACGGGCTGACCCTGCTCGGCGTCTCGCAGTTCTACCAGCCGGTCGCCGTCGGCTCGGTCGTCGTCCTCGCCGCCTTCCTCTCGAGGTACCAGCGATGAGCTCCCCCACCACCACCGCCCCCCGCCCCACCGGGCCGTCCGAGCCGACGGGCGACGTCCTCCTGCGAGCCCGCGGGGTCTCGCTGTCCTTCGGCAGCGTCCGGGCGCTCAAGGACGTCGACCTCGACCTGCGGGCGGGTGAGATCACCGCGATCGTCGGCGACAACGGCGCCGGCAAGTCGACCTTCGTCAAGTGCGTCGCCGGGGTGCACCGGCCCGACGACGGCACGATCGAGCTCGGCGGGGACGCCGTGTCCTTCCGCGACCCGCAGGAGGCGCGGGAGGCGGGCATCGAGACCGTCCACCAGAGCCTCGCGCTCGTGGAGGACCTCGCCGTCTGGCAGAACCTCTACCTCAACCGCGAGCTGACCAAGGGCGTCGGCCCCTTCCGGGTGCTCGACCGGCGCGGCATGAGGGCCGGGGCTCGGGACATGGTCTCGGGGCTGTCGGTCAACGTGCCCTCGACGACCTCGCGCGTGCGGCGGCTCTCGGGAGGCCAGCGCCAGGCGGTCGCCATCTGCCGCGCCGCCGGCTTCAGCTCGCGCCTGGTGATCATGGACGAGCCGACGGCCGCGCTGGGCGTCCAGGAGACCGAGCGCGTCGAGGCGCTGATCCGGCGCCTGCGGGACGACGGCCGGGCCGTGCTGCTCGTGAGCCACAACTTCGAGCAGGTCATGCGCCTGTCCGACCAGGTGTGGGTCATGCGCTCCGGTCGCTGCGCCGCCGGGCGACGCACCGAGGACACCACGGGCGAGGAGATCGTCGCCCTCATCACCGGCGCCAAGAGCGCCTGAGCCGTCGAGGAGACCACCAGTGACCACCACGACCGACGCGCCCGCCCCGGGGCGCGCCGCCCCCCGCACCGGCAACCCGCTCGGCGTCCACGCCCTCGTCTGGACGGGCGGGACGACGCCCGCCGAGATGGAGGACGCCGTCGCCCGCACCGCCGCCGCGGGCTACGACCTGCTCGAGCTCTCGCTGCACGACCGCGACCGCCTCGACGTCGCCCACGCGCGCCGGCTGCTCGACGACGCCGGGCTCGGCGTCGCCTGCTCGCGCGGACTCGCCTTCGACGCCGACGTCTCCAGCGACGACCCGGCCGTCGTGGCCCGTGGCGAGGCGCTCCTGCACGACTCGCTGCAGGTGACCCAGGACCTCGGCGGCACGCACCTCACCGGCGCCCTGTACTCGGCGCTCGGGAAGTACCCCGGTCCGCTGACCGACGCCGGCCGGCGCAACGTCGTGACGGTGCTGCGGGGCCTCGCGGGCGAGGCGGCCTCCCGCGGCATGACGCTCGGGCTGGAGGTGTGCAACCGGTACGAGACGAACGTCGTCAACACGGCGCGGCAGGCGCTCGCCCTCGCCGACGACATCGGCGCGGACAACGTGCTCGTGCACCTGGACACGTACCACATGAACATCGAGGAGGACGACCTCGTCCGCCCGGTGCGGGAGGTCGGCGAGCGCCTCGGGTACGTCCACGTGGGGGAGAACCACCGCGGCTACCTCGGCTCGGGGTCCATCGACCTCACGGGGTTCTTCCACGCCCTCGTCGATGTCGGGTACACGGGTCCCATCACCTTCGAGTCGTTCTCCTCCAGCGTCGTGGCGCGCGGCCTGTCCAACGACCTCGCCGTCTGGCGGGACCTCTGGGAGGACGGCGACGACCTCGCCCGGCACGCCCGCGGCGTCATGGAGCTCGGGATGGCGGCCGCCCGGCGGCGGTCGTGACGAGCTCGACGTCGGCCCCGCCGACGGCGGAGGTGACCTTCGGCGACCTGCTCGACCGTGCCCGGGCGCTCGCGGAGCGCCCGGGCCGGTCGGTCCTCGGGGTGTGCGGTGCGCCGGGAGCCGGCAAGACCACGCTCGCCGAGGCGGTCGTCGCCGCGCTGGCGGCGGACCCGCCCGAGGGCTGCTCGGCGACGTGGGTGGCGCACGTGCCCATGGACGGCTTCCACCTCGCCGACGTCGCGCTGCGGCGCCTCGGACGGCTGGGACGCAAGGGGGCGCCGGACACCTTCGACGCGCACGGCTACGCCGCCCTCCTGGAGCGGCTGCGGGCGCCGTCGTCCGCGACGGTCTACGCGCCCGCCTTCGAGCGCGATCTCGAGCAGCCGCTCGCGGGTGCGCTGCCCGTCGAGCCGGACTGCCGGCTCGTCGTGACCGAGGGCAACTACCTGCTGATCGACGACGTGGCGTGGACGCCGGTGCGCGGCCTCCTCGACGAGGTGTGGTTCGTCGCCGTCGACGACGACGTCCGCCGCGAGCGCCTCGTCGCCCGGCACGTGCGCTTCGGCAAGACGCCCGACGACGCAGTGGCGTGGGTCGGCGCGACGGACGAGCCGAACGCCGTGCTCGTCGCCCCGGGCGCTGCCGGGGCGGACGTCGTCGTGCCGGCTTCGGCGGTGCCGGTGCCCGGCGGGCCGACGGCCTGACGGGCCGCTCCGCCGAGTCCGACGTCGCGTCTCGAGTCCGACGCCCGGGTGGTCGGACGGCGCCGGCGACCGGTGCGACGTCGGACTCGGCGCTCGCCGTCGGACTGGACGGGTCAGGTCCGGCGCCGGACGAGGTGTGCGGCGACGGCGCTGACGTAGACGCGGAAACCGTCGAGAGCCAACGGGCGCGCTGCCGCGACCCGCTCGAGGTCCAGAGCCGCGTACTCGTGCACGATCACTCCGCGCAGTCCCGTGGCCGGCGCCAGGCGCTCGCCCAGCTCCTTCGGGAGGGCACCGGCCTCCACGGCGGCGGCTCGGCGGGAGGCCGTCAGCCCATCAGGCCGACGAGGTCGGCCAGCCGCCCCACCTGCTCGGTGAAGAACGCGTCCTGGTCGGTCGTCACGCCGACGAGGTGGCCGAAGAGCTCGGCGCTCACGAGCCCGAGGGTCGAGCTCCACGCGAGGACGGCGCGGGCGCGGACGTCGTCGTCGAGCGCGGGGTGCTCGCCGCCGAGCACGGGGCCGACGTCGGGGCCGACGAGCGGGGTGCGGTCGGCATCCGGGGTCCGCCCGACCAGACCGCCGGAGCGCGCCGCGTCGCCGAGCACCCGGCCGAAGACGCCCGCCGAGCGCATCGCCGCGACGACGGTGTCCTGCGGCGCCGCGTACCCCGGCACGGGGGAGCCGTAGAGCAGCGCCCACTCGTGCGGGTGCGCCAGCGCCCACGCGCGGACGCCGCGGCTGACGGCGACCCACCGGCCGCGCGGCGCGAGGCCCGGGTCGTCGGCGTCCTCGGCGGCGGCGCCGAGCGACGCGTAGCCGGCGACGAGCAGCCGCGTGAGGAGGTCGTCGCGGCTCGGCACGTAGCGGTAGACCGCGGACGACGCCAGGCCCAGCTCGCGCGCGACCGCCCGCAGCGACAGCGCCGCCGCGCCCACCTCGGCGAGCTGGCCGCGCGCCGTCTCGACGATGTCCGCCGTCAGCGCCTCGCGGGCGCGCTCCCTCGCCGTCTGCACCACCCCGTCACCGTAGCGCTGCTCGCAGACGAGAGCGCTGCTCTTGACACGGGCGCGCGGAGCGAGTGCACTGCTCTCGTCAGTGAGCAGTGCACTCGTCGAGGAGGTCGTCGTGGGACGTCACGTGGTGGTGGGCAAGGGGCCGGTCGGGTCCGCGGTCGCGCAGGTGCTGGTGCGGGAGGGGCGCGACGTCGTCGTGGTCTCGCGCAGCGGCGGCGCGTCGAGCGGGCCGGTGCGGCACGTCGCGGTCGACGCCGCGGACGGCGCGGCGCTGGCGGCCGCGGCGCAGGGGGCGGACGTCGTCTACAACGCCGTGAACCCGAAGGACTACACGCGGTGGGCGGCCGAGTGGCCGCCGATCGCGGCGGCGCTGCTGCGGGCGGCGCAGGAGAGCGGCGCCGTGCTGGCGATCACCGGCAACCTCTACGGCTACGGCCGCCCGAGCGGCCCGATGACGGCGTCGACGCCGCTCGCCGCGACCGACGGCAAGGGCCGGCTGCGGGCGCGCATGTGGCACGACGCGCTCGCCGCGCAGGGGGCCGGGCGGGTGCGCGGCGTCGTCGAGGTGCGGGCGTCGGACTTCGTCGGCGCGGTGCCGCCGGCGCAGTCGCACCTCGCGCGGCAGGTCACGACGCTGCGGAAGGGCGGCCGCGCGTGGGTGATCGGCGACCCGGACGCGCGGCACAGCTGGACGTACGTGCCCGACCTCGCCGAGGCCCTCGTGCGGCTGGGCGCGGACGAGCGGGCGTGGGGCCGGGCGTGGATGGTGCCGAGCGGGGAGCCGCGCTCGCAGCGCCAGGCGCTCACCGACCTGGCCACGGCGATGGCGGCGCCGGCGCCGAAGGTCAGCGGGATCCCGTGGCCGGTGCTGCGCGGCATCGGGCTGGCGAGCGGGCAGATGCGCGAGGTCGTCGCCATCCGCCACCAGTGGGACCAGGACTTCGTGCTCGACGCCTCCGAGACGACCGAGGTCTTCGGGCTCACGGCGACGCCGTGGGCGGAGACGGTCGCCGCGACGGTCGCCGGCGCGCCCGCCACCCGGTGACGCCCGGCGGGGGTCAGCCCGCCCGGGCGGCGTAGAACTCGGCGCCGGGGATCGCCGCGAGCAGCTCCCGCGTGTAGTCCTCCTGCGGGTCGCTCATGACGGCGTCGACGGACCCGTGCTCGACCAGCCGCCCGTGCCGCATGACGGCGACGGCGTGCGCCACCTGGCGGACCACCGCGAGGTCGTGGGTGATGAAGAGGTAGGCGACACCGAGGTCCTCCTGCAGCTGGTGCAGCAGCTGCAGGACCTGGTCCTGCACGAGGACGTCGAGCGCCGAGACCGCCTCGTCGAGCACGACGAGCCGGGGCTCGACGGCCAGGGCGCGGGCGATGGCGACGCGCTGGCGCTGCCCGCCGGACAGCTCGGCGGGGCGGCGCTGCGCGGCGTCGCGCGGCAGGGAGACCTGGTCGAGCAGCTCGCCGACCCGACGGCGTCGGGAGGCGCGGTCGCCCTCGCCGAAGACGCGCAGGGGCTCGTCGACGAGGCGCTCGACGCTCATCGTCGGGTCGAGGGAGGCGTACGGGTCCTGGAAGACCGGCTGCATCGCGCGGCGGACCGCACGACGGCGAGCACCCGTGGCCTCCCCGACGACGTCGTCGCCGACGAGCAGGCGCCCCGAGGTCGGCGCCTCGAGCCCGAGGGCCATCCGGGCGAGGGTCGTCTTGCCGGAGCCGGACTCGCCGACGACCGCGGTCGTCGTCCCGGCGGGGACGACGAAGGAGACGCCGTCGACGGCCGTGACGTCGCCCGCGCCCCGGCCACGGACGCGGTAGACCTTCGTGACGTCCTCGACCCTCAGCACCGGGGCGCCGTCCGCGGTGTCGTGGCGGCGCGGGCCGGCGGCGCGGTCGACGGCGCGGGTACCCGGGCGAACCTGCGCGCGGGCGGCGCTGACGCTCGGCGCGGCCGCCACGAGCCGCTGCGTGTACGCGTGCTGCGGGTCGGTGAGCAGCCGCGCCGCCGGTCCGCTCTCGACCACGCGCCCCTTCGACATGACGACGACGGTGTCGGCGCGGTCGGCGGCGAGGCCGAGGTCGTGGGTGACGAGGAGCATCGAGGTCCCGGCCGCCTCGGTGAGGTGCTCGAGGTGGTCGAGGATCTGGCGCTGCACGGTGACGTCGAGCGCCGACGTCGGCTCGTCCGCGACGAGCAGCCGCGGCTCGCAGGCCAGCGCGATCGCGATGAGCACGCGCTGGCGCATGCCCCCGGAGAACTCGTGCGGGTACTGGCGGGCGCGGCGGGCGGCGTCCGGGATGCCGGCGAGGCCGAGCAGCTCGACGGCGCGCTCCTTCGCCGCGCGGCCCGTCGCCAGCCCGTGGGCGCGCAGCACCTCCTCGACCTGCGCCCCGACGCGCATGACGGGGTTGAGGTTGCTCATCGGGTCCTGCGGGACGAGGCCGACCTCGCGGCCGCGCAGGCGCAGGAGCCGCGCGTCGGAGGCGTGGGTGACGTCCTCGCCGGCGAACGTGATGGTCCCCGCGGCGACCCGGCCGCTGCCCGGCAGGAGGCCGATGAGCGCCGCCGCCGTCGTCGACTTGCCGGAGCCCGACTCGCCGACGACGGCGACGCGCTCGCCCTCGCGGACGGTGAGGTCGACGTCGACGACGGCCGGCACCTCCGCCTCGCCGGTGCGGTAGGTGACCGTCAGCCCGCGGACCTCGAGCAGCGGCGGGCCGAACACCTTCTCGGGCGCCGCCTCCGCCGCGACCTCGGAGGCGCCGTCGTCGTCGCGCGAGCCCGCGACCCGGGCCCTGAGCGCGCGGAAGGCGCTGCCGGCGCCCTCCGCGGCCCGTCCCCGCAGGGTCGCGCCGCTCCCGTCGTCCGCCGCACGGGTCACCCCGCTCACCGCCCCACCGCGTAGCCCTGGTCGCCGCGGGGGTTGGCCGCGGCCTGGAGCAGGCCCGTCGCCGGGTCTCGCGTGACGACGGACAGCCGCCCGAGCGACCAGTCGCCGGCGCGGGTGACGACGTGGCCGCGCCGCTCGAGCGAGCCGATGACCGCCTCGCCGAGCCGGTCCTCGACGACGGCGCCGCCCGGCGTCCACGTCCGCGGCCAGAACGAGCCGGCCATCGACGTCGTGTGGAGCGCCGGCGCGTCGATCGCCTGCTGGGGCGTGTACCCGCCGAGCAGCGTGCGCATCAGGTACGTCAGCTGCCACTGGTCCTGCTGGTCGCCGCCGGGGGAGCCGAGGCCGGCGACGGGGACGCCGTCGCGCAGCAGCATCGTGGGCGTCAGCGTCGTCCGGGGGCGCCGGCCGGGCCGGAGCGTGGACGGCGAGCCCTCCTCGAGCCACGTCATCTGCAGCCGCGTGCCGAGGCAGAAGCCCAGCTCGGGGATCGTCGGCGAGGACTGCAGCCACCCGCCCGACGGCGTCGCGGTCACGACCGTGCCCCAGCGGTCGACGACGTCGAGGTGGCACGTGTCGCCGCGGGTCGCGCCGGAGGCGCGCGGCACCGGGTCGCCGGACCGGGCGACCGTCGGCTCGCCGGCCGCGCCGCCCGCCGCGCCGGCGTCGTAGGTCTCGCGCAGCGGTGGGACGAAGGGCGCACGACCGTCCGGCGAGCCCGGTCGCAGCTCGTGGCTGGCGGCGTCACCGATGAGCGCGCGCCGCTCGGCGGTGTACGCGGGGGAGAGCAGCGTCGCGAGCGGCACCGGCTCCTCGCCCGGCCCCGGGTCGCCGTACCAGCAGTCGCGGTCGGCCAGCGCGAGCTTGAGCGCCTCGAGGACGACGTGCGCGCCGTCCGGCGTCGAGGGGTCGACGTCCGCCGGGTCGAAGCCCTCGAGCAGCGCGAGCGCCTGCAGCAGCACGGGGCCCTGCCCCCAGGCGCCCGTCTTGGCGACGGTGACGCCCATGACGTCGAGCGTCACGGCGTCCTCGAAGCCGGCGGAGAACGCGGCCATGTCCTCGCCCCGCAGGACCCCGGCGTGGTCGGTGCCGCTGGCGTGCCGGTGCGGGGCGCGGACGAAGGCGTCGACGGCGTCGGCGACGAAGCCCTCGCCCCACGCCGCGCGCGCCGCCTCGATGCGCGCCTCGCGGCTGGGGCGGCCGCGCCCGGCGTCGACGAGCCGCTCGAGCACCGCGGCGTAGGCGGGGTTCTCGATGCTCGCGCCCGCGGTGGGGGCCACCCCGCCGGGCATCCACAGGGCCGCCGACGTCGGCCAGTGCTCGGCGAAGAGCTCCGCGACGCCGGTGATCGTCGCGCCGACCCGGGCGAGCACCGGGTGCCCGTGGCGGGCGTACCCGACGGCGTAGGCGAGGACGTCGGCGAGCTCCCACGTGCCCCGGTCGCGCAGCAGCACGAGCCAGGCGTCGACGGCGCCCGGGACGGCGGCGGCCAGCGCGCCGGCGCCCGGCACGAGGTCGAGGCCCTCGGCGCGGAAGTGCTCCGTCGTCGCGGCGGCCGGTGCGGGGCCCTGGCCCATGAGCACCTGCGGCGGCGCGCCGTCGGCGGTGGCGACGAGGCCGGTGACGTCGCCGCCGGGGCCGTTGAGGTGCGGCTCGACGACGTGGAGGACGAAGGCCGCGGCGCACGCGGCGTCGACGGCGGTGCCGCCCCGCTCGAGCACCGACATGGCGGTGGACGAGGCGATCCAGTGCGTCGTCGCGGCCATGCCGAAGGTGCCCTGCAGCGTCGGGCGGGTGGGCTGCTCGGCCGCGGTGGGCGGCACCACGAAGGCGGAGGAGGAGGACGACGGCGGACCAGCGGGGCTCATCGGGCGGCTGCCTTGCCCCGGCGACGACGCCGGGCGGGGACGGTGAGGGGGTCGAGCGCGTCGCGCAGCGCGTCGCCCAGGAGGTTGAAGCCGAGGCAGATGACGGCGATCGCCAGGCCCGGCAGGACGGCGGCCGACGGCGCGCGCAGCAGGTACTGCTGGGCGTCGGACAGCATGATCCCGAGGCTCGGGGTGGGCGGCTGGATGCCCAGGCCGAGGAAGGACAGCAGGGCCTCCCCGATGACGGCCGTCGGCATGATGATCGTCGCCTGGACGATGATCGCCGAGCCGGCGTTGGGCAGGACGTGCGTCGCGAGGATGCGGGGCCCGGAGGCGTCCATCGTCCGCGCCGCGTCGACGAAGGGGCGCGAGCGCACCCGCAGGGTCTCCGCGCGGACGACGCGGACCATCGTCGGGATCGCGGCGACGCCCAGCGCGATCGCGGCGTTGCCGAGGCTCGCGCCGCCGATGGCGGCCAGGCCCACGGCGATGATGAGGAACGGGAAGGCCAGCAGCAGGTCGGTGACCCGGGAGACGACGGCGTCGACACCCTTCCACCAGCCGGCCACGAGGCCGAGCGGCACCCCGACGACGACGGCCAGGCCGACGGCGAGCAGGCCCACCTGCAGCGAGGCGCGAAGGCCGAAGAGGATGCGCGAGAGCACGTCGCGCCCCAGGTCGTCGGTGCCGAGGAGGTACCCGACGGTGAGCGGGCGCTGGAACGGCGTCTCGAAGTTCACCTCGGTCGGCCCGTAGGGGGCCAGGACCGGCGCCAGCAGCGCGCCGAGGACGACGACGGCCAGGAGCGCGATGCCGACGACGCCCTTGGCGTCGCCGAGGACCTTCCGCAGGACCCGCCCGCGGCCGCCGCCCAGCCCGTCGTCGGCGGCCGGCGTCGGGGCGCCCGGGCTCCCGACACCGGCTGCGGGAGGGGCCGGCTGCTCGACGGCCATCAGGCGTCCACCCGCACGCGCGGGTCGAGCAGCGAGTACAGCGCGTCGACGGCGAGGTTGATGACGACGTAGAAGGCCGTCACGAGGATGACCACCGCCTGGATCACCGCGTAGTCGCGGGTGAAGACGGCGTCCAGCGTCAGCCGGCCGAGCCCCGGCAGCCCGAAGATCCGCTCGGTGACGACGGCCCCGGAGATGAGGCCGCCGAGCTGCAGGCCGACGACCGTCACGACGACGACGAGGCTGTTGCGCAGGGCGTACCGGCCGAGGACCCGGCGCGGGGACAGCCCCTTGGCGCGGGCGGTGCGCACGAAGTCGGCCGAGAGGGTCTCGAGCATCGACGCCCGCGTCTGGCGCATGACGACGGCGGCGATCGCCGTGCCGAGCACGAAGGCGGGCATCGTGAGGTGCCACAGGGCGCGCAGGGGGTCCTCCAGCGGGGAGACGTAGCCGGACGCGGGGAACAGGCCCGCCCACACGGCGAGGACGAGGACGGCGAGGATGCCGATCCAGAAGCTCGGCACCGAGAGCAGGACGACGGACGTCGTCGAGACCGCCCACTCCTGCCAGCGGCCGCGCCGGACCGCCGCGACGACGCCCGCGCCGACGCCGAGGGCCACGGCGACGACCAGCGCGTAGAGGGACAGCCACGCGGTGACGGGCAGCGTCGTCGCGACGAGGTCGGCGACGGGCTGGCCGGTGCGGGTGGACTCGCCGAGGTCGCCGCTGAGCAGCTGCCCGACGTAGCGGCCGTACTGGACGGGCAGCGACTGGTCGAGTCCGAGATCGGCGCGGACGGCGGCCAGCTGCTCCGGCGTCGCCTCCTCACCGGCCAGCGCGAGCGCGGGGTCGCCGGGCAGCGCCCGGACGCCGAGGAAGACGACGACGGAGGCGAGCACGAGCGTGACGAGCGACTGCCACGCGCGGTGGAAGAGGTAGCGGCCCACGGCGTCAGCCCTCCCCGGCGGTGTCGGCGGCTGTGTCGTCATCGGCGCCGTCGTCGTCCCCGACGAAGGCGGCCCGCGAGAGCCGGACGACGCCGTCGGCGAACGTCTGCACGCCGGCGACCTCGTCGGTGTGGGCGGTGAGGTTGCGCTGCCGGTACAGGTACACGACCGGGTCGTCCTCCTGGACCTTGGTGACGACCTCGCCGTAGACCTCGGCGCGCGCGGCCTGGTCGGTGCCCTGCGAGGCCTCGGCGAGGAGGGCGTCCATCTCCTCGTCGGAGTAGCCGGAGTAGTTGTTGCCGGCCCCGGTGGACAGGAAGTTCTGGGTGTTGGCGGCGGGGTCCACGCGCCCGGACCACCCGAGCTGGAGCATCCGGAAGTCGCCGCGGGACTGGACGTCGAGCAGCGTCGAGTACTCGACGGGGGAGATCCGGACGTCGAAGCCGCCAGCCTGCACCGAGGCCTGCAGCGCCTGGCCGAGCCGCAGCGAGTCGGGCGTGTTGGAGATCTGCATGTCGATCTGCAGCGGCGGCTCGACGCCGGCCTCGCGCAGCAGCGCGAGCGCCGCCTCGGGGTCGTGCTCGGGGCACGCCTCGCTCGCCGGGGTGCTGAAGGGGCTGTCGGGGCTGATCGGCGAGCACGCCGCGTCGAACCACCCGTTGAAGACGGTGGCGACGAGCGCCTCGCGGTCGACGGCCAGCGAGAACGCCTGGCGGACGCGGGCGTCCTGCGCCTCGGGGGTGTCGACCTCCCCGGGCGGCTGCCCGGTGCCGTCGACGTTGCCGACGTTGAAGGTGACCGCCTGGTAGCCCAGCGAGCTGGACTGCAGGAGCGTGAGGCCGCTCTCGCGGGACATCGCGTCGGCGTCCTGCGTGGAGATGGTGTCGGCCACCTGCACGTCGCCCGAGCGGAGGTTGGCGGCCCGGATGGAGGCGTCGGTCATGATCCGGTAGGTGATCGTGTCGAGGTGCACCTCGTCGGCGGCGTAGTAGCCCGGGTCGCGCTCGACGACGATCTCCGTCTGCGGCACCCGCTCGACGAAGCGGAAGGGGCCGACGCACGTGGGCGAGGAGCCGAAGTCCTCGCCCAGCTCCTCCAGCGCCGTCGGCGACATGATCATCCCGGCGCGGTCGGCCAGCGCCGCGGTGATGGGCGCGAACGGCGTCTCGTAGGTGAGGCGGACGGTCGTGGCGTCGAGCGCCGCGATGTCGGTGATCGGGCCCATCTCGCTGGCGCGGGAGGAGGACGGCAGGTCGAGGTGCCGCTGCAGCGTCGTCGCGACGGCCTCGGCGTCGAAGGGCGTGCCGTCGCCGAAGACGACGTCCTCGCGGACGGGGATGTCGACCTGCAGCCCGTCCTCGGAGACCGTCGGCAGGTCGGTGGCCAGCTGCGGCACCAGCTCGCCGTCGGCGTCGAGGTCGTAGAGCTTCTCGCAGATCGACGCCATGACGTAGCGCGTGTACAGCGAGGAGGACGTCGTCGGGTCGAGGGCGTCCGGCTCGGCGGACAGGCCCATGACCAGGTCCCCGCCCTCTCGGACGGGCGTGTCGCCCAGCGGCTCGCCGACGGCGTCGGTCCGGTCGACGGTCGCGATCGTGTCCTGGACGGCGTAGCAGGACGACAGGACCAGGGCGGCGGCCAGGGCCGCGGACGCTCCCGCGGCCCTGCGCGCTGCTCGGGCGTGCCGTCCGGATCGTGCGCTGGCTCCCACCAGGAGGACCTCCGCCGTGTCGTCGGTCTGCTGCACGACGGCGTCCGGCCGCCGAGCCCCCCGGCTCGCGGCGACGTTAGGACTGATCCGCCCGGTGTGGGGTCTTCGGGCGCGCATCCGTCGTGTTGAGCGCGACGGCGGTGACCGGCAGGTCCTGGAGGGCGCGCGCCGGGCGTCCTGGGGCGCGGTGCTCCGCCCGTGGCTCAGCGGCGGGCAGCCGCCCAGCCGCGCACGGCCGCCTCGAGCGCGGCGCGGTCGACGTCGCCGGCGACGAGCCAGGCGCCGCGGTCCTCCACCTCGACGGCGGTGGCGCCGGGCAGCAGCGCGAGGGTCGTCGTCAGTGCGGCGGTCCGGTCGTCGTCGGCGGCGAGGTCGTCGTCGAGGCCGACCTCCCAGCGCCATCCCTCGCCGGGCACCCTCTCGGCGTCGACCGCGTCGACGGTCCATGCGGGCTCGTCCGGTGCACCGCCCTGAGCGCCGATCTCGATGTAGCGCTCGGCGTTCTCCTGCAGCCACCCGTACCGCCGGCGCTCCACCGGCTGCCCGGCGAGCTTGAGTGCGAGCCCTCGGGCCTCGAGGGGGTTGATCGCCAGAAGGTGGCCGGCGACGACCGGCCACTGCTGGTCGATGTAGGTCTTCCGGTGCCGTGGCTCGTCGCCGATGAGCCAGCGAGCGCCGGGCACGTGCCGGACGAGGACCTCCCCGAAGTAGCGCGCGAGCCCGTCAGCGAGCCGTGCCGACGCCGGGTCGAGCTCGCCGCTGGGACCGGTGACCGGGCCGGGCGCGCACCACGGCGGGAGGTCGCCGTCGTCGACCACCTCGTCGGTCACGAGCACGAGGTGCTCGACGACCCAGGTGAAGACGGGCGTGAGGCTTGCGGGAGTCCCGTCGAGGTGGTCGGCCGGCCCACCGTCGTCGGCGAGGCGGCGGGCGAAGGCCTCCAGCGTCCGCGCCCCGCCGATGACCCACTCGGTGAAGTAGGCGTCGGCGGCGGCGCGGGATTCGGTGCTCAGGCGGCGGAGGGGCACGGCTGCCACGGTGCCGGAGGCGCGACGTGCCCGCGACCACCGCGGTCAGCGCCGCCTGCACGGCCTAGCGGTCACGGCTGCCCGCCCTAGCCTTCCGTGGTGACTGCAGCGGACTTCGTCATCCAGCCCGGCGCTGGAAGTCGACCCGCGCGGATCGCTGACGTCATCGGGCAGCCGCCGCAGGACCCGGAGTCGACGGTCATGGCGCAGGTGACCTGGCGGGACGACGACCGCACGCAGGTCGTCACCACCAGACCGCCGATGGTGCGCACGCGCGAAGGCTCGAACGCCTTCCACCTGGCTGTCGACCCCACCGCTGTTCGCGAGCGGTGCGCCGAGACGCCGGATCGTGTCCTCGCGGCCCTGCTGGCTGGTCGTCCCGCCACCGATCAGAACGTTGCGGGCTCCCTCCTCAAGGAGGAGGACCGCGTCGCCCCCGAGAGCCTGGACCGTGATCTGCTGCGCCCGGACCAAGCCTTGGACCCTGACCCCCGGGGTAGTGACTCCAGCATGGCCTCGAGGGAGCCGCTCCATAACGGAGTTCTGTCCGCCGCCACCCTGCGTCCCCTTGGTCACCGTTCGTCACGTACATCTCGCTGCACGAGCGCTCCTGCAGTGGCCGTCCTGGCGTAGGGCTTCTTGCGAGAGACGCAGCCGTGGATTGAGCCCCGTGTGCGGGGCGTCGCCTTGATCAGCGGCGCCCAGACGATGTCCTCCACTGGGGCGAGCGGGTGCGGTGGGTGCCTCCCGCTCCGATGTACATCGCTACCGGACAGGCGGAGCACGCAGCACGTACTGGTTGCCTATGCTGCCCGAAGGCATCGACAGGCCTCTTCCGGGACGAGCCTCGCCTAGCGCCGAGTGGCGCGCGCACACTTCGAACCTCGACCCGACTGGCTCCCTGCACCGGCATGCCACCACCCGAGGTGATCCCGCCAGGGAGCACCTGTGCCTGCTTGGGTGGCCAGTTTCAACGAGACCTACGGCCCCACAAATTGGGAAATCTGCAAGCGCCACAGCCTGATGGGATCGGGGGGAAACGCTGGTGGCGTCCGCCCGGGGGACGACGTCTTCATCTGGCAGGCGCCCGTCGGCCTCCTGGCCTGGACCGTTGCCGAAGAGCGCCCGCGCCACCCGAGCTCGTTGTCTGAAGTACCGTGGCCGGAACCCGGTAGGTACAAGTGGTTGTGGTCCATGCAGGTGGTGGCTGAGCGCGTCCCTCAGAAAGGCAATCCCTCATACGGCCAACTGCGGGACGCATCGGGCATCACCCAGCCGGTGCACTCATGGCCGCGGATGTCCGACGAGGCGGCCTTGCCGTGGCGGCAGTACTTCTCGGCCGAACCGGAGTCGGCGTTGTCGTCTCTGGAGCAGTCGCTGTACCGCCAGATCCCGGAGGGGCAGCGACTGCGCTACCGCGTCATGTTGAGGACTGTCCGAGAGGGCCAAGACCGCTTTCGGTCGACTCTTGACTTGGCGTACAAGGGGGCATGCGCGATCACGGGTACATCAGACCGAGAGGCGCTCGAAGCAGCCCACATTGAACGCTACAGGGGGCCGCACAGCAACGAGGTGTGGAACGGCATGCTGCTCAGGCGGGACATTCATGCCCTCTTCGATGCGCACCTTCTCACCGTCTTGCCAACCGGCGAGGTGATGGTCGCGCCGAAGGTCGTGGCGCCTGAATACCGCACGCTCGAGGGTCACTGCATGTCGATGCCGGCGTCACCGTCGGACAGGCCGGAGGCGACCCTGTTAGCGCGGCACAACGCGGACTACCACGCGGCCCAATCGAAGCCCTGACCTCGAGTCGGGCTCATCGCCTGGCTAGCCTGCTTCAGCGGCCCGACTGGCACCGCCGCACCGTGGCAGCGGTGCAGCGAGGCGCCCACCACCCGCACGAGTCCCTTCGTGCTGCCTCGGGCGGGTCTGGTGTCTGCTCTGCTCCGCCGTTCGGCGTCCGATCTCATGGACGCCGTGACCTCGGGTGACGTCGTCGTCGAGCTCGACGGCGAGCTGCAGCGGCACGCCGGCCACCGAGCCTCGTCTGCTGAGGCGCGCTCGTGGCGAGCCAGCATCCCCGTTCTCGTGCGCGACTTGCACGACGCCGGGCTGGGCGATGTCCAGGTACTGCTCGAGTACCGGCTGCCGTTGACGAGCCGCCGCATCGACGCCGTCCTCGCTGGGACGCATCCGCGGACGGGCAACCCGTCGTACGTAGCCGTGGAGCTGAAGCAGTGGTCGTCCTTCGCGTCGTACGAGGAGGACCGAGCGCTCGTCACCGTCCCCGACGTCCACGAGCCGCGGCTTCACCCGCTGCTGCAGGTCGACGGCTACCGCGAGTACCTCGTCGACTTCACCGAAACGCTCCACGAGGCTCCCGACCTCGTCCGCGGTGCGGCCTACGTCCACAACGCGCGGGCGGCCGACATGGCTAGCTCGCCGACGCTCCCCGCAAGCCGCATCTTTGGGGGAGACCAGCGTGACGAGTGGCTGGGCTACCTCCGCGAGCATCTGGCTCCCTCGCCGGGCAAGGCCGCCGCGGAGCAGCTCTCGGCCAGTGCGGCTCGCCCGTCGCGGACGCTGCTGGCCGTCGCCGCGGAGGAGATCCAGCAGCGGGAGCACTTCACCCTCCTCGCCGACCAGCAGTTGGCCTACCGGACGGTGCTGCACGAGGTGGAGCGGGCTCGCCGTGGCCGCGGCAAGACCGTCGTCGTGGTGACGGGCGGTCCGGGGTCGGGCAAGAGCGTCGTCGCGCTGTCGCTGCTTGGTGAGCTCGCGCGGCGCGGCTACCGGACGCTGCACGCGACCGGCTCGCGGTCCTTCACGCAGACGCTGCGCAAGGTTGCCGGTCGCGGCAGCTCCCGCACCAAGAGCCTCTTCACGTACTTCAACAGCTACATGGAGGCCGAGCCCGACGGTCTCGACGTGCTCGTCATGGACGAGGCCCACCGAATTCGGCGGACCTCGGAGTCGCGCTGGACTCCGGCCGAGCGGCGGACCGGGCGGCCGCAGCTGGACGAGCTGGTCTCCGCGGCGCGGGTCCCGGTGCTCCTGCTCGACGAGAACCAGGTCGTGCGGCCGGGAGAGATCGGGTCCGTCGAGGCGATCCGGGAGTACGCCCGGGCCCACGCCGTCCGGGTGGTCGAGGTCGACCTCGCCGACCAGTTCCGCTGCGGCGGCAGCGACACCTATGTCCGGTGGGTCCGCGACCTGCTCGGCCTGACGGACACCGGTCCGAGGGCGTGGCGGGGGACCGACTTCGACCTGCGCGTCGCCGACTCCCCGGCCGAGATGGAGGGCTTCCTCGCCGAGCGGCTCGCGAAGGGACGCAGCGCGCGGATGACCGCCGGCTACTGCTGGCCCTGGAGCGATCCGCGCCGTGACGGGACGCTGGTGCCCGATGTGCAGGTCGGCTCGTGGGCCCGGCCGTGGAACCTCAAGGGCGACCGCCGGATCGGCAGTGCTCCGGCCTCCGCCCTGTGGGCCACCGAAGAGGGCGGCTTCGGCCAAGTGGGCTGTGTCTACACCGCGCAGGGCTTCGAGTACGACTGGAACGGCGTCATCCTCGGCCACGACCTCGTCTGGCGCGAGGGCGCCCTGCGCACGGACCGGTCCGCCAACAAGGACCCCGACTTCCGGTCGCGGACGGCCGTCACCGACGCGGACTTCGACCGCCTCGTGCGGCACGTCTACAAGGTGCTGCTGACGCGGGGGATGGCCGGCACCGTCGTCTACGCCGTCGACCCGGAGCTGCAGGTGGCGCTCAAGCGGCTCGTCTCAGGTGCGTGAGCCGCCGGCGCGGAAGAGGGCGAGCTCGACGGCGTCCGGTCCGACGCCGTGCCGATCGGCGAAGGCCGAGGCCCGTGCGAGGTAGGCCTCGTACTCCGCGACGGACCACCCCTGCTTGCTGGTGCCGAGGTCGGTGTGGCTGCGCAGGGCGCTCGCGACGCGCCGGTCGAGGATGAGCGGGCGAGGGCCAGGGACGGTCACGCCGGAGGCTGTGAAGTAGAGGTACTTCGTGAAGAAGGCGGGGCCGACGTAGGCGACGGCGTTGTCGCCGCCGCGGAGCATCGAGGAGTAAGCGGCGCCTGCGCCCTGCGTTAGCAGAACGTGCGCGGCGGACGTGAGGCGGCCGCCGACGTCGCCAAGGTCGCTCTTGAGCCAGCGGGTGTTCCGGCCGAACAGGAAGCCGCTGGAGCCGGTGCCCCAGACGTAGGCCGCCACGAGCAGGCGGACGCGTCCGGGGGCGGTGTGGTCGGCAGCAAGGTGCGCGACGTCGCTCCGGCTGATGCGGTGCCAGCGTGGCTTGTGCTCGTCAGCGGGAAGGCCGTCGAGTGACGTCGGCCAGCACGTCGAGGGCACCCGCGTCCTCCACCACTGCGGGCGGTACCGCACGGAGTGCGCGTCGATCTGGGTGCGGGTCGGCAGTGCTTCGAGGCTCTCCAGGCTGGGCACCGGGGGACATTCGCACGTGGCAGTCCGCCATGAGCAGCTTTCATAGTGGTCGCTCGTCTCTCACAGGGCGCGGACGTCCTCGACGAGGTCGGCGATGTCCCGGACGGCGTACGGCACCGTCAGCTCGACCACCGGCTCACGACGGGTGATGCGCCGACGCTCCTCCCACGGGTAGTCGGCGATGCGACGGAACGTCTCCGCCCCGCGGGTCACGACAGCGCCGGCGTGGACGGCGCCGCTATTCAGCGGGCACAGCTCCACCTCGCCGCCGTGCGCGGCGAGCAGCTTCGCGGTGCTGACGACGAGTAGGTCGTGCCTGCGCCCGCGGTAAGCGGCGTGCAACTTGGCGAGCCGCTCCTCGCTGAGCCAGAAGAAGACGCGGCTGTTGAGTGTTCGGTACCAGCTCGCCTCGTCCATGCCGACGAGCGTCCGGCGCAGCACGGTCTCGTTGATCGGCTTGTTGTCTCGGACCCACGCCGTCCCGTGTTCCGTGTGGGCCAGTTGCACCGACTGCGGGCGCTTGCGCGCGAGGAGGTCGTCGCGGTGCGGCTGCCGGACGTCGTAGAGGTCGCACAGCGCCTGCGTGGAGAGCAGGCCGTGACGCTGGATCGACGGCCACGACCCCGCCTCGGCCATGTGGAAGAGGCGGGGCCAGCGGTCGGCGATCTCGTCAGCGAGCACAGGGCGAGCCCATCACGAGCGCCGTCAGGTCGTCAGCGCTTCTCGACAGCGTCCTGTCCGGATCCATGGATCGTCGTGCGCCGAGGCGGCCGACAGGTCGGCGAGGCCGTCACCCGCCGCCGCGCGCCGAGCGCCCTCACTCCAGCAACGGCAGCGTCACGTCCGCGATGAGCGCCGACCCGATGAACGTCCCGATCAGCACGAGCACCCCGACGACGAGCAGCTTCCACCCCGACGTCTTGGCGATGGCCACTTCCCGCCGGGAGATGGCGAGCCCGGCGAAGGCCAGGCACGGCACGGACAGGGCGAGGAAGTCGATCTCGCCGACCACGCCGACCACGGCCTCGCCCCAGGGGAGCATCGGCAGGCTCGCGACGATGCCGACGAGCGAGACCCAGGCGACGCTCGGCAACCGCAGGAACGGCAGGGCGCGGGTGAGCAGGATGCCGATCACAGCGATGAGCCCGAGGGCCAGCACGCCGGCGGCCGCGCGCAGGGCGGACAGGTCGGTGGCGATGAGCTGGGCGGCCCAGCCGAGGGGCAGGACGGCGAGCAGCGCCGTCATCTCGCTCGGCAGGGACAGCCGCTCGTCCTGGGTGTCCTCGACGTCATCGACCGGCGTGGCGCTCATCGGGCGCCCTCCTCGTCGCTCGTGGCCGCCGGCGTCGCCGCGGCGCGGGTGTCCTCGGGGTGGGCCTTGCGGTACATCCACTCGACGAGCGGCAGGGCGACGAAGAGCGTCACATACATGCCCGTCGCGTAGGTGAGGAGGTTGCTCGTGCCGGCGAAGGCCAGGATGGTGTCCTCCATCTCCGGCAGCGTGGCCGCGAGCGCGCCGCTGCAGGCGGCCATCATCGAGCCGCTGCCCACCCCGCAGGCCATGGCCAGCGCCCGGGGGTCGAGGACGTCGAGCGAGGCGACGAAGCTCGCCATCACCGAGAAGACGATGGTTCCCACGAGCGTGCCGACGACGTAGACGGCCAGGACGCCGGCGCCCTCGGGGCCGCGCAGGCCGTAGCGGTCGGCGATGATCGCGAGGCTCGGCTCGCGGGCGACGGAGAACGTCGCCCCGACAGCCTCGCGGCGCAGCTTCAGCAGGTACACGGCGACGGGGAAGGCCAGGACGATCGTCCCGAGGTTGCCGAGCTCTTGCAGCAGCAGCGCCGGCCCGGCGGCGATGACCGCCTCGATGTCGGGGCCGATCGTCGTCCCGAAGCGGGCGATGAACGGCAGGATCGCCACGATGATGAGCGGCGACGCGAGCCGCACCTCACGGCGTCCCAACACCTTTCCGACCCGGCCGGTGATGCTCGGGTTGAGCACCAGCCCCGCGAGGAAGGCGTAGAGCAGCGGCAGCAGCAGGATGGTGCCGATCCCCACCTCGATGCGGCGGATGCCGAGGAGCTGGGAGAGGACCACGATGACCAGCGCGACGGCCAGGAGCCGCCACGCCGCCACGAGGTCTGCGGGCCTGTCCATGCGGTTCCTCCGGGGGTGTGGGCGGGGCGGGGGATGGGGGCGGGTCAGTAGCCGAGCGAGGGGAACGGGGCGCCGACGGGCTGCACCGGCACCCAAACGGCCTTGAGCTGCGTGTACTCGTCGAGCACGCCGGGCCCGGACGAGCGCCCGTGGCCGGAGTCGCCGAAGCCGCCGAACGGCACGGCGACGTGGATGGTCTTGCAGGCGTTGACCCAGAAGGTCCCCGCCCGCACGCCCGCGGCGACGCGGTGCGCCCGCGAGACGTCGTTCGTCCACACCGAGCCGGCCAAGCCGAAGCCGGTGGCGTTGGCGCGGGCGACGGCCTCCTCCTCGGTGTCGAAGGCGTCGACGCCGAGGACGGGCCCGAAGACCTCGGTGGTCTCCAGCGCGTTGGCCGGCGTGACGCCGTCGAGCACCGTGGGCGCGACCCAGTGGCCGCCGGCGAGGTCGCCCGACGGCGTCTCGGCGAGGGGGGTCGCGCGGATCGCGCCGTCGGTGAGCCCGAGCTCGAGCAGCGCGCGCACGCGGGCGTGCTGACCGGCCGTGACGATGGGCCCGACCTCGGTCGCGGGGTCCAGCGGGTCGCCGAGGCGCAGGCGCCCGGCGCGCTCGACGACCTTCTCCAGCAGCGCGGCGTGCACCGACCGCTCGACGAGCAGGCGCGAGCCCGCGACGCACGACTGGCCGGCGGCCGCGAAGATCGCGGCGACGGCGCCGTCGGCGGCCCGGTCGAGGTCGGCGTCGGCAAACACGATCGTCGCGCTCTTGCCGCCCAGCTCGAGGACGGTGGGGATGCCGGCGGCGGCGCACGCCGTCCCGACGGCGCGGCCCGTGGGCACCGAGCCGACGAAGCTCACCTTGCCGACGCGCGGGTCCGTCGTCACGGCGGCGCCGGTGGTGGCGCCGAGGCCGACGGCGACGTTGAGCACCCCGGCCGGCAGCCCGGCCTCGTGGGCCAGCTGGGCCAGGCGCACCGTGGTGGCCGGCGTGAACTCGCTGGGCTTGAGGACGACGGCGTTGCCGGCCGCCAGCGGCGCGGAGGAGTTCCAGCCCGCCGTGAAGACGGGCGCGTTCCACGGCGTGACCGCGGTGACGACGCCCCACGGCACCCGGCGCGTGTAGGTGAGCCAGTCGCCGGGGACGGGCAGGGTGTCGCCGGAGACCTTGTCGGCCCACCCGGCGTAGAAGCCGAACATCTCGGCGACGCGGCCGGTCTCGGCGCGGGCGTCGCGCAGCGGCTTGCCCGTCGTGGCCGACTCCAGGACGGCGAGCTCCTCGGCGTGCGCGGCCACGACGCGGGAGACCTCGCGCAGCGTCGCGGCCCGCGCGAAGGGGTCGGTGGCCCCCCACGTGCGCGCGCCCTCGGTGGAGGAGGCGAGCAGCCGGTCGAGGACGTCGGGCCCGGCGTCGCGGTAGGAGGTGAAGACCTCGCCGGTGGCGGGGGTGACGAGCTCGACGACGTCGCCCGTGCCGGGGACGACGCGCCCATCGACGAAGGAGCCGAGGCCCGAGGGCAGCGACTCGGCCAGCACGGCGGACGCCGTCGCGGCGCCGCTGCGGTGGTGGTCGTCGGGCCCGGCCGGGGGAGCGGGAGGCGCGCCGGGGGCGGGGGCGTCGGACTGGCGGGTGGTCGTCGTCATCGGTCGTCCTCGCTGCTGGTCGTGGAGCTCGCGGTGGCGTCCGCCGGCGCGAGGGCAGTGGTCGCGGTCGCGGCGGTGGCGGGGGCCTCGGTGAAGTCCGCAGCGGGGCCGCGCTCGGCGAGGGCGCGCTGCCAGGCGTCGTGCGTCGCGGCGAGCAGCGCGGGCTTCGCCCCGCGGGCGGCGGCGACGTCGAGGGCGAGGCCCACGTCGCGGGCCATGAGGCCGAGGGCGAAGCCGGAGTCGAAGGTGCCCGAGAGCACCCACCGCGGGAGGGCGTTCGCCGTGACGGCGCTGCCGCCCGACGCGCCGCTGACGGCCTGCGCGACCGTGGCGAGGTCGAGCCCGTGAGCGGCGGCCACGTCCATCGCCTCGCCGACGGCGATGAGGTTGGTCGCGCACAGCACGTTGTTGAGGAGCTTGACGACGTTGCCGGCGCCCGTGCCGCCGACGACGGCGTACTGCCCGCCGGTCAGCGCGGCGAGCAGCGGCTCGGCGGCGCGGACGTCGTCGGGGGTGCCGCCGACGAAGGCGCTCAGCGCCCCGGTGGCCGCGCCGCTCGCGCCGCCGGAGACGGGCGCGTCGACGAAGACGGCGCCGCGCTCGCGGGCGGCGGCGGCCATGGCCTCGCTGGTGGCGGGCTCCGACGTCGTGGTGTCGAGGACGACGCGGGTGCCCTCGCGCTCCAGCAGCACGGGGACCGTCTGCTCGACGACGCGCGCCGACGGCAGGGAGAGGACGACGAAGGGCGTGCCCGCGACGTCCTCGAGCCGGTCGGCCGTCGCCACGCCGGCGTCGGCCGCGCGTGCCCGGGCCTCGGGCGACGGGTCGAAACCCGTGACCGCCCAGCCGGCCCGGTTCAGCGTCGTCGCCATGGCGCCGCCCATCGCGCCGAGGCCGACGACGGCGACGCGCCGCTCGGCGCCCGCGCCGTCGCTGGGGAGGTCCGCCGGGGCGGCCCCGTCGGGAGGGGTGGTGTCCACGTGTCCTGCTCTCGCGTCGTCCGTCGGTGCGGGCCGGAGCCGTGGTGCGCCCGGCCGTGACGGTCGGCAAACGTAGGTGCACGTCGACATGCTGGCAATGGCCGTTGCAGGATCGCGTCCATGAGTTCGCGGACGGTCGGTGGGGGTCGGACGGCGCGGACCGCCCGGTCCCGCTGCGGCTCCTACAGTTCGGCTCGACGTCGTCCGCCGGGGCGAGGGGGGCGGTGACGGCGTGATCAGCACGTGGCTCGACGGCCTGCGCCCGTCGGCGGGGCTCTCGCCGGCGCAGGAGCGCGTCTTCGAGACGGTGAAGCGCAACCAGCAGCTCGCGTCCTACTCCGACGTCGCGGCGATCGCCGCGCGCGCCGGCGTCGACAAGAGCACGGTCGTCCGCTGCGCCCAGCGCCTCGGCTTCCGCGGGTGGCCGACGCTGCAGCACGAGCTGCGGGCGCGCTACCTGCTGGAGATCTCCACGGAGCAGACGCTCGAGCAGCACCACCGGGAGACCGACGGGGTCGTCCACGACGCCGTCCGCCACGACATGGAGAACCTGCGGCTCGCGCTCGAGACGGTCGACCGCGACGACGCCGAGCGTGCGGTCGCGGCGCTGGGGGAGGCCGAGCACCTGCTCGTGCTCGGGCAGGGCTCGTTCGCCGGGCCGGCGACCGTCTTCGCCCACCTCGCCGCGACGATGGGCTACCGGGCGCAGCTGGAGTCACGGGGCGGCCCGCACCTGGCGACCGCCGTCTCGGCGCTGGGGCCGGGCGACGTCGTCCTCCTCGTCAACCCGTGGCGCCCCATGCGCGAGCTGCTCGCCGCCGCGCGCGCCGCCCGGTCGGCCGGTGCGCGCGTGGTGTCGATCAGCGACCTCGATCGGGGTCCGGTCGCGCAGGTCTCCGACGTGCCGCTCATCGTGCCGAGCGAGGGCGTCTCGTTCTTCCAGTCGGTGACGGCCATCACCGCCGTGGTCTACGGGCTGCTCGCCGGCATGCAGGCGAGCCGTCCCGAGCAGACACGCGCGGCCCTCCAGGGCGTGCAGCGCGCGTGGCGGGCGATGGACACCTACGACGACGGGCCGCGGGGCGGGGCGTCGGGTGGGTGAGGGCGTCGGCTCCTCGGGCAGGGGGCTGCGCCACTGATACGTGCTGGACCGCCGTGAGCGAGGCGGTCATGCTCGCGTCGACCGCTGAGCGCGCACGGCCGGGAGGCTCGCCCCGGCGCTCGTCGAGGGCTGAGGAGGGGTCGTGGACGACGTCGAGGACGGCGCACCGGGCGAGGCCGCCGCGGCACCACTCTCGGACGCCTCTCGGCGTCTGTGGCAGCGACTTCCGCCTCCCACGCCGGAAGAGGTCGCGGAGCGGGAGCGGCGTGAGGCGGCTCTCCTCGCCGCGGTCAACGGCGCCACGGAGGAGATCGAGTTCGTCGAGTACGGCGGCATGTACCCGGAGCAGGGCTACGGCTGGTGGAGGCCGACCGGCGAGGCGGTCTACCTCCGGCTGCGGCACGACGACGCCAGCCTCGAGGTGGGTCCTTCGGAGGACGGTCGGCCGATGCCGGCTCGCGGGAGGCTGCGCCTGGTCGCCGAGCTGAGCGGCGCGACGGGGGTGCCGGACGCCGGGTCGACCTCCGCGCCGGAGGTGGCGGTCGAGCTCGTGCGCACGCTCCGGGCGATGCTGGACCATCCCGATCCGCGCCCTGAGCTCGACACCCAGCGCGTCGTCGAGCGGCTGCGGCGGATCCGGGCGCTCTACGAGCGCTGACGGCGACGACGACCCGCGGCGGTGCTTTTGCGACGTCGGGTGCGGCGGTCCTCGTCGTCGCCTGACGGCTCGTCTGCGACCTCCTCGGGCGAGGCTCGGGCGCCTGCCGCAGTGTGGAGCCGCGCCCGACGAGCTGGCGCGCTCCGCGACGACGAGGAGACCGAGATGACCGGCGACGCCCTGGCGGCGCGCATGCCTCTGCCCGCCCCTCGGAGGAGCCGTCGTTCTGCCCGGTCGCTCCGGACGGCTGAGGAGGCGGCATGAGGATCCGCGGCGCGGTGCTCGAGCGCATCGGCGACGAGCGCCCCTACCGCGACACACGGCCGATCTCCGTCGTCGAGCTCGAGCTCGACGACCCGGGCCCCACCGAGGTGCTCGTGCGGATCGAGGCGGCCGGCGTCTGCCACTCCGACCTCTCCGTCGTCGACGGCAACCGCGTGCGCCCGGTGCCGATGCTCCTCGGGCACGAGGCCGCCGGACGGGTCGAGCGCGTCGGCAGCGAGGTCGACGACCTCGCCGTCGGCCAGCGCGTCGTCATGGCCTTCCTGCCGCGCTGCGGGGAGTGCGACGGCTGCCGGACCGACGGCCGGCTGCCGTGCACGCGGGGCTCGGCGTCCAACAACGCCGGCGAGCTGCTGGCCGGCGGGCGGCGGCTGCACGCGACGGCACCGCTCGGCGAGGGTGACGACGCGGTCGGTGCGGGCGACGAGGTCCACCACCACCTCGGCGTCTCCGGCTTCGCGACGCACGCCGTCGTCGACCGCCGCTCCGTCGTGGCCGTCGACGACGACGTCCCGGCCGAGGTCGCCGCCGTGCTCGGCTGCGCGGTGCTCACCGGCGGCGGGGCCGTGCTCAACGCCGGGCGGCCGCGCGACGGCGACACCGTCGTCGTCGTGGGGCTCGGCGGGGTCGGGATGGCGGCGCTCATCACCGCCGTGTCGCTCGGCCGCGGCCCCGTGATCGGCGTGGACGCGGTGCCGGAGAAGCTGGCCCGCGCGCTCGAGCTGGGGGCGGCGCAGGCGCTCTCGCCCGCCGAGGCCCTCGAGGCCGGGCTCACAGCGCCCGTCGTCGTGGAGGCCGCCGGCAACGCGCGCGCCTTCGAGACCGCGGTGGCGCTCACCGGCGTCGGCGGCACGACCGTGACCGTGGGCCTGCCCGCGCCGACCGCCGAGGCGGCCATCAAGCCCCTCGGACTCACCGCCGAGGCCCGCACCATCATCGGCAGCTACCTCGGCTCGGCCGTGCCCGCCCGCGACATCCCGACCTACGCGCAGATGTGGCGCGAGGGGCGGCTGCCCGTCGAGGCGCTCATCTCCGCGCGCACGCGGCTCGAGGACGTCAACGAGGCCATGGACGCGCTCGCCGACGGTGCGGCGATCCGGCAGGTCATCGTCTTCGACGAGGAGGACGACGCCGCCCGCCGGGCTGGATAGGCGAGCGGCGACCGGGCGCCCAGCGGGGCGGCCGGACGGCGACCCCAGGGTCACTCGGGCACGTCGACGGACACGTCCGCCAGCCACCTCCCCGCCTCGGTCGCGCTCACCGCGACGCCGGGCGCGAAGTCCGGCCCGGCCGCGTACGCGAGCAGCGCGTCGCGGAAGGCCGCGGCGGCCGGGCGGTCGGCGGGGGCGTCGAGGACGTCGGCCGAGCAGACGAGCAGCGCCCCGTCTCCGACGCCCATCTCGACGACGAGCCCGAGGCGGCGCGCGGAGAACCACGTGTCGATGGGCTGGACCACCGGCCGCAGCGCACGGGGCAGGCCCTCGAGCTGCATCGCCCGGGCGCCGTGCAGCACCTCCCACCACTGCCAGTCCGTGTGGCCCGTGGAGGGGAAGCGCGCGAAGAGCGGGTGCTGCGCGTCGTGCACCAGCCCGAGGGTGTGGGGCGCCTGCCCCTTGGTCCACGCCGTGTTCCAGAACACCGGCGTGAAGCCGAGGGCGACGTCGTCGCGCAGGCTCGCCGCCGGGGGCACGAGGACGACGCGCTCGCCGGCGTCGGCGCGCCGGACGGCCTCGTCCGGGGCCCGGGTGACGACGACGCCGGCTGCGGCCCCCTCGTCCGACCGGCGGGCGGCCGGGGCGGGGAAGACCCACACGTCCCAGTCGTTGCGGTGCTCGGCCCCGCCGTCGAGGTCGACCACCGCCAGCTCGAGCCGTAGGCGCACCCCCGTGCCGCTCGCGGCCACCGCGCGCCCGACCGCCTCGAGCGGCACGCGCACGACGTCGTGGCGACGGGCGTTGCCGACCGGCACCTCCTCGCCCGGGACCACGCCCTCGGCGACGACGTCTCCGCCGAGGGCCTCCCCGCCGCCTCCGCCGTCGGTGGTGAGCACCCGCCACGTCGTCCTCGCGCGCAGCGGGCCGGCGCCGAAGTGGGCGACCTGCGGCTCGAAGACCAGGTCGTCGCCTGCGGCGAGCACGCGCCGCGGCAGGCGCGCCAGCGGCGTCGTCACCCCGCAGAAGCGCGCGAACTCCTCGGGCTCGCAGTAGCCCTTGCCCTCCCAGAACGCGTCGAGGACGCCGACGAGCGCCGTGCCCTGCCCGGGGAAGTCCGACAGGCCGAGGAGGTGGAAGCCGCCGAAGCCGGGCGTGCGCAGCGCCGCCTCCACCTCCTCCTTGTAGCAGAGCAGCTGCAGGCGCCCCGAGGCGTGGAGGAAGTCCTCCGCCTGGTCGCCCATCCCGCCCTGCTCGAGGAAGTCGGCGAAGACGTCGAGGTTCCGCGGCTGCATCAGCCCCGTGTACTTGGCGCGCTCGGCGAAGGACGGGTGCGCGCACCACTGCCCCACCTCGTGGCTGACGACGGGCCGCGCCGCGCCCTCCACCCAGGCGCTGTAGTCGGCGTCCGTCGTCGGCGGGGTCGCGTTGAGCCGCGAGCCGAGCCCCTCGTCCCAGCGGTGCAGCCGCGGCTCGGAGACGTTGTCGAGGTCGTTCTCGACGATGGCGGGCCAGCCGGCGCCGCTCGTGTAGAGGCGCCGCGGGTCGCGCCGGCGCCACGTGGTGACCCAGTCGCCGAGGAACTCCGCGTCGCGCCCCGACGGCTCGTTGCCGTGCGCCATGACGACGAAGGAGGGGTGGTCGCCGAACTCGTCGAGGACCGCTCGCGTCTCCTCGTGGACGAAGGCGTCCAGCGAGCCGCCCTCTCCGAGCGAGGCGCCCTGGTTGGCCCACACCGGGCCCTCGACCTGCAGGAGCATCCCCGCCTCGTCGGCCGCCCGGAAGGCCGCCTCCGGCGGGCACCAGGAGTGGAAGCGCAGGAGGTTGAGCCCGTGCGCGCGGCAGACGGCGACGATCCGCGCCCACGACGCCACGTCGGTGGGCGGGTACCCGGTGAGGGGGAAGACGCAGCACTCGAGGGTGCCGCGCACGAAGGTGGGGCGGCCGTTCACGGCGATCTGCGTGCCGACGACCGAGACCTCGCGCAGCCCGACGACGGTGCGCCGCACCGTGCGGTCCTCCGGGCGCCCCTCGGGCTCGAGGGCCACCTCGAGGGCGTACAGCGCCGGGGAGTGCTCGTCCCAGAGGGCGGCGCCGTCGCCGAGCGGCAGGTCGACGTCGAGGTGGGCCGTCGTGGCGGACAGGCCCCGCGGGCTCATGCCGGCGTCGAAGGCGTAGTCGACGACGAGGGGCTCCGGCTCGGGCCCGCGAGGGCCGGGGAGGTCGTCGCAGCGCCGGGCGGTGAGGACCACGCGTCCCGCGCCGACGCCCGACGGCCCGCCGGCGAGGTCGAGCCGCACGGTGAGGGCGCGGTCGGCCACGCGCGGCACGACGCGGACGCGGCGCACGACGACGTCCGGCCGGGCGCGCAGCGCGACCCGGCCGACGACGCCGTTCCAGCTGCCCTGCGTGTGGTCGGTCGTGCTGTGGGCGTTGGGCCCGACGTCGACGACCGTGCGGTTGTCGACGCGCAGCGTGACCCGGTGCTCGCCGGGCGCGAGGACGCCGAGGTCGTAGCGGTGCGGGGCGCACAGGCTCCGCTCCGAGCCGACGCGGCGCTCGTCGACCCACAGCGTCGACTCCCAGTGCACGCGCTCGAGCTCCAGGACGACCCGGCGGCCCGCCCAGGCGGCCGGCACCTGGACGGTGCGCTGGTACCAGGCCGCCCCGCGGTAGTAGCGGCGCGGCTGCAGCCAGAAGGGGACGGCGACCTTCCCGGGCTCGCGGTAGGGCGCGTAGCGGTCGTCGAGGTAGTACGAGCGGTCGACCACCTGGCCGTTCCAGGCGGTCTCCGCGGTGACCTCGTCGCCGTAGCCCTGCTCCTGCAGCGACCCCGGCAGGTGGACGGTCCCGCCGCCGGCCCCATCGTCGGCTCCGCCGTCACAGGTCAGGTCTCGGGCGTACCAGCGCTGGTCCTCGCCGGCGTCGTCCCGGTCGAGGGCCATCGCCCACGGGCCCGAGAGGTCCACCTCCTCGGCGGTCGCGGCTGCGGCGGTGGGGGACTCGGCGGTGAGCACCCCCCGACGCTAGGGGCCGGACGGCCCGCCGGGGGAGGACGCACCCACGGCCTGGCCTGGACGATCCTGCGGTCCGGGGCGCCGCCGGGTCCGCACCTCGAGCCACCAGGACGCCTGCCCCGAGGCGTCGAGCCGGGCGGCGCCGCCCCTGTCGCCACTGGCGCCCCCACGGGCCGAGACCTGCTGCGCCGCGGCGAGGTCGGACGTGGCGCCGAGGAGCGGCTCCAGGCCGGTGCTGCGGTACGGCGCGCCGGCCGGCCAGCCGCGCAGGTTGCGCCACAGCAGGAGCGAGACCGGTTGGTCGTGGTCGGCGCCCCACCGCAGCTCCAGGGCGTCGTCTCCGTCGACGACGAGCGCGCGGTCGCAGCCGGGCACGAGGACGGCGGCGGCCGTGCCGTCGTCCGGGCCGAGGCGGTCGGCGTCGTGCTCCCCGACCCGGGGCGGCCAGGGCGCCGACCAGCGCCGCGGCCGGCCGGGTGCCCCGGGGCGCTCCTCGCGGACGGCGCACGGCAC
>NZ_JABEMA010000299.1 GCF_013004605.1 Pseudokineococcus marinus | reverse complement strand
CCTCGGGCGTCCGCCCGGCGTCGCCGCGCGCGTCCACCGCGGCGGCCAGCTCCGCGAGGGGAGCCGCCCCGTCGAGGTCGTAGGGGCCGACGCGCGTGCGGCGCAGCGCGGTGAGGTGCCCCCCGGTCCCCAGGGCTGCGCCGAGGTCGCGGGCCAGGGCCCGGACGTAGGTGCCCGAGCTGACGACGGCCCGGACGTCGAGGTCGAGGACGGGCCGACCGCTCGCCCCGGTGCCCCGGGACGTCCCGCGCACCTCCAGCGCGCTGACGACGACGGGCCGGGCCGCGAGGGCCACGTCCTCGCCGTCGCGGGCCCGGGCGTAGGCGCGCCGGCCGTCGACCTTGATGGCCGAGACGGCGCTCGGCACCTGGGAGATCGGCCCGCGCAGCGCGGCGAGGGCGTCCGCCAGCGCCGAGCCGTCGGGGTCGACGCCGCGCGCGCCCGCCGCCGTCCCGACGTCCGGCAGCAGCTCGCCCTCGGCGTCGTCGGTCGTCGTCGCCTCCCCGAGGCGCACGACCGCGTCGTAGGCCTTGTCCGCGCCGACGAGGTGCGTGAGCAGGCGCGTCGCGCGCCCGACGCCGAGGAGCAGCACACCCGTCGCCATCGGGTCGAGCGTGCCCGCGTGCCCGACGCGGCGGGTGCCCGCGAGGCGGCGCACGCGGGCCACGACGTCGTGGCTCGTCATCCCGCCCGGCTTGTCGACGACGAGGAGCCCGCCCGCGGGCTCGGGGCCGCTCCCCCGGCGGCTCACCGGCGGCGGGCGCGGACGTCCGGGTCGAGGACGTCGTCGCCGAGCCGGTCCGCCCCGGGCCGGGCGTCGGGGTCGTGCTCGACGTCCTCCACCTCGTCGTCGTCGAGGTCCTCGTCGTCGTCCTCGTCGAGGAGGGCGGGGTCGTGCCGGTAGGGGTCGGCCTCGCCGGCCGGCTGCGCGGAGGCGGCGAGGACGGCGACCGCCGCGTCCTGCTCGCGCGCGGTGCGCAGCAGGTCCTCGATGGCCTGGGCGTTCTCCGGGACGGCGTCCTCGAGGAACTCCAGCGTCGGGGTCAGCCGGACGCCGGTGCGCCGCCCGACCTCCGAGCGCAGCACGCCCCGGGCGCTGGCCAGGGCGGCTGCGGTGGCCTGCTTCTGCACGTCGTCGCCGAAGACGGTGTAGAAGACCGTCGCGTGCTGCAGGTCGCCCGTGACCCGCGCGGCGGTGATGGTGGTGAAGCCCAGCCGCGGGTCCTTGATGCGGCGCTCCAGCGTCTCGGCGACCACCACCTTGATGCGGTCGGCGAGCTTGCGGGCCCTCGCGGGGTCGGCCATCGGTCCTCCTCGGCTGGCGGGGCGGCTCGCCCCGGTCGTGCGTCCGTGCGGTCGTGCTGGTCCGGCGGCGGCCGGCCCTAGTCGTCGGTGTCCGAGCGCAGCAGCCGGTGGGCGTCGAGCAGCTGCAGCTCCGGCCGGGCCGCGACGAGCCGCTCGCAGCGGTCCAGCACCTCGTGGCACCGGTCCGCCGTCGCGGCGACCACGGCCGCGGAGACCTCCGCGCGCCGGTGCAGGTCCAGCGAGCCCGTCTCGGCGACGGCCACCTCGAGGCGGCGCAGCTCGGCGACGAGCGGGCGGACGACCGACCGCTTGCCCTTGAGCGAGCCCACGTCGGGCGGGAGCAGCAGGTCGCAGACGAGGACGCCGACGAACACCTCGCCCCTCCTCCCCGGACCTCCCGTGCGGTGCCGGTCGTGCCGTGCTGGTCGCGCTGGTCGTGCGAGCGCACCGCCGGGCGCCCCCGCGGAGGGGGCGCCCGGCGGTGCCGCCGTGCGCGTCAGGCGCGCGGCTTCTCGCGCATCTCGTACGTCTCGATGACGTCGTCGACCCGGATGTCGTTGAACGACCCCAGGCCGATACCGCACTCGAAGCCCTCGCGGACCTCGGTGGCGTCGTCCTTGAACCGTCGCAGCGAGTGGATCGCGAGGTCGTTGCCGTGCACGACGCCGTCGCGCAGCAGCCGTGCCCGCGCGTTGCGCCGCACCTCGCCGGTCCGCACGAGGCAGCCGGCGATGTTGCCGAACTTCGAGGAGCGGAAGACCTCGCGCACCTCGGCGGTGCCGAGCTGCACCTCCTCGAACTCGGGCTTGAGCATGCCCTTGAGCGACTGCTCGACCTCGTCGATCACCGCGTAGATGACCGAGTAGAACCGCAGGTCGACGCCCTCGCGCTCGGCCAGCTCGGCGACCCGCGGGGCGGGGCGCACGTTGAAGCCGACGATGATCGCGTTGTCGACCGTCGCGAGGTTGACGTCGTTCTGGGTGATGGCGCCGACGCCGCGGTGGATGATCCGCAGCGCGACCTCGTCGCCGACGTCGATCTTGAGCAGCGCCTCCTCCAGCGCCTCGACCGAGCCGGACCCGTCGCCCTTGATGATGAGGTTGAGGTTGTCGACCTTGCCCTCCGCCAGGGCGGCGGTGAGGTCCTCGAGGCTGATGCGCTTGCGGCGCTTGGCCAGGAGGGCGGCGCGCTCGGACGCCTCGCGGCGCTCGGCGATCTGACGGGCCGTGCGGTCGTCGGACGCGACGATGAACGTGTCGCCGGCGCCGGGGACCTGCGTGAGGCCCAGCACCTGCACCGGGCGGGACGGGCCCGCCTCGGAGACGTTCTCGCCGCGCTCGTCGAGCATGGCGCGCACGCGGCCGTGGGCGCCGCCGGCGACGATCGCGTCGCCGACCCGCAGCGTCCCCGACTGCACGAGCACCGTCGCCACGGAGCCGCGGCCCTTGTCGAGGTGGCCCTCGATGGCGACGCCGCGCGCGTCCTTGTCCGGGTTGGCCCGCAGGTCCAGCGCCGCGTCCGCCGTGAGGAGGACCGCGTCGAGGAGCCCGTCGATGTTCTGGTTCTCCCGGGCGGAGACGTTGACGAACATCGTGTCGCCGCCGTAGTCCTCGGCGACGAGGTTGTACTCGGTCAGCTGCTGCTTGACCTTGTCCGGGTTGGCCCCGTCCTTGTCGATCTTGTTGACCGCGACGACGATCGGGACGCCGGCCGCCTGGGCGTGGTTGAGCGCCTCGACGGTCTGCGGCATGACGCCGTCGTCGGCCGCCACGACGAGCACGACGATGTCGGTGACGTCGGCGCCGCGGGCGCGCATGGCGGTGAACGCCTCGTGGCCCGGGGTGTCGATGAAGGTGATGGCGCGGTCCTCGCCCTCGTGCTCCTTCACCACCTGGTAGGCGCCGATGGCCTGCGTGATGCCGCCGGCCTCGCCCGAGACGACGTCCGCCGAGCGGATGGCGTCGAGCAGGCGCGTCTTGCCGTGGTCGACGTGGCCCATGACGGTCACGACCGGCGGGCGCGCCTCCAGGACGTCGTCGCCCTCGCCCTCGAGCTCGCCCGCGAGGTCGATGTCGAAGTCGGCGAAGAGCTCGCGCTCCTCCTCCTCCGGCGAGACGAGCTGGATGTCGTA
The DNA here is from genome assembly GCF_013004605.1 of Pseudokineococcus marinus. Lineage (GTDB taxonomy): Bacteria > Actinomycetota > Actinomycetes > Actinomycetales > Quadrisphaeraceae > Pseudokineococcus > Pseudokineococcus marinus. The sequence goes on along the minus strand of NZ_JABEMA010000299.1, from coordinate 397 downwards.
GCCCAGCTCGGAGCCGAGGAGCTTGAAGGTGTCCTCGTCGAGGGACTGCGTGGCCGTGGCCATCTCGCCGAGGTGGAAGAGCACCGTGACGAGGCTCGCGGGGTTGGCGTCGATGCGCTCCGCGAAGTCCGTCAGGGTCGCGCCCTGGCGGATGCGGATGACCGTCGAGCCGTCGCCGCGGGGGACGCTGACGCCGCCGACCGACGGCGCCTGCATCGCCTCGTACTCCTGGCGCTTCGCGCGCTTGCTCTTGCGCCCGCGGACGGGACGGCCGCCGCTGCGGCCGAAGGCGCCCGCGGTGTTGCCGCGACCGCCGCCGCGGCCGCGGAAGCCGCCGCCCGCGCCGGGGGGGCCACCGGGGCCGCCGCCGCCGGGACGACCGCCCGCACCGGGACGA